>NZ_FQTU01000007.1 GCF_900128885.1 Alkalibacter saccharofermentans DSM 14828 | reverse complement strand
TTTACTCCAGAGCCATTCAGTGCCCAACCCCTTACAAGTACGTCTTGATTGTTTATACTCTGGTTATTTACAGGGGCGTCTATCATAGTTCGTGGAGTTAAACCTTGAGCTCCTACACCATCAGCATGTACTGCATAAAAAACAGTTGACACCAACAATAACAACACATAAAAGATAATCTTATTTTGCTTTATTTGGTCTCCTCTCCTTTCTTTCTCTTTGACATTACTAATAATATCAAAAAATTTCTTATAGCACATCGAAAAAATGAAAGTTTTGGTTTTTATCCCTCCTAGAATAATATTATCGCGTAGATAACAGTTTATTGAACTAAAACAACATGCGATTACGAGCTCATAGATGACTATGTCAAAAACGACAAATACGCTTACAAAAGCGAAAGAGTCGTAATCTATAAGGATTACTCTCCACATGAAATCCTTAGAGCAGTGGAAGCAGCGCTTAAAACTGAAATTCCAAACTTCATCAACATCAAATACAACCGTAGCCTTTCAGATGCAAGAGCTGTATCTGCCTTTTTGATGCGCTACCTTTGCGATTTTACCTACAAGGACATCTGCAAGACCCTTGGCAATATTACTGGAAGCCAGGCAGCTAACCTCTGCAACAAGGGTTATGAGCTGATCAAGTCCATACCCAAGTATCAAAACATCTATCCGGAAATTCTTGACTTCATAAAACCTAAAGCATCCTAAGGACAATTAAAGCCAAACTTCTACAATCCTCCATTCGGTGGACTGGTTTTGTTGCGATCATTGAATTCTTATTGTCTCTTTATAACTTATCACACTTAATTATTAATCATCCTACTTAAGATTAAGGATGCTTTGACACACACTTAATGTCAATTTCGATAGATAGTTGGGAAGTGTCCCCTTTTTTTCCCTAATTTCTCAAGATTTGTCCGTTGTCTTATTCTTCTAGCTAACAAAATAAGGCCATCAGGTAGTATTTTTTTTATTAATGACTTCATTGATTATCTCCTTCTTATTCAAATTGATGAACTATTTAAATATCAAATTCAGTCGATTCTATCTATTTAAGCGCATTTTTTATTACTCTTCTAGCTCTTCTCTTAAATTTAACCACGAAAGATTCATCACAATATTTATCAACTAATTTATTGAACGGCATAGTGTTTAAGGCACTTAAAAACTCTTTTCGTTTTGGATTATAGTTTACTGATTTAATTGCTGCTGAATTATACTTAACAGCTTCATTAATATCAACTTCTTTAAATTTCATATTACCCGAAATACTGTTAAAAACTTCTTGTCCTTTTTTGTTATTAACAATAATCAATGAAGTTCCTTTATCGTCATCCATTTCTGGTAATACTTTTTCGATTCCCCAAAAATCTGCAAGAGTAAGATCACTTTGTCTATTCAAGGTCTTAAATTCACAATCATAACAAGATGGTCTCAAACATAAATCTTTTAAAAATGCTCTCATATACAAGTCTTCATTTAAGTTTTTGCTATACCCAATATCATTCTCAAAGATAAAAGATACGGAGAATTGCTTCCAGCCTTTATCCTTATTCCGAAACTCTACCTGACTTACTTTTGATTCAGCTTTGGTTTCTCTATACTCAATATATTTTCTCCATGCTATAGGGGATGGAACTCCATGACAAATAAAATCCTGAGTAATAAGGTTTTCATAGGATCTATTTAGGTAAGAATTTAATCCTGCAATTTGACACGGAGTTCCAGAAAATAACACTTTTCTTCCGCTATCTAAAAAGTCCTTTGCCAGTTTATATGAATTCCCAATTTTACTTTGAACATATTTAGAGCCTCTCAATTCACAAAGTTCTTCGATTTTCTCAACAGATTTATGTGCAACCTCAAATTTTTCAGAATACCCTGCTCCAAATACAACACCATCATCCTTTATAGCATTTTCCGCTAACAACGTGAAAATTCCACCAGAAGAGCTGCTTAACCTGATCTGTTCATCCTTATTTATAGCTGCATAAGCTTGTGGGTTATTAACTATTCTTGCTTTATTAATAATAGGACATACTGAAATGCATTTCTTGCATTTAACGCACAACGAATACTCGACTTTAGGGTATAAGAAACCTTCTTCATCAGGAGTCATTATAATGCATTGAGTAGGACAAACATTTTTACACGCATGACAGCCCATACAGTCTTTGTTCGCTTTAATCATTTTATCTATCATTCATCTACCCCCTTGTATCTTTTCACGTCCAAATTTAACAAGCTCGTATAAATGAAATAAGATACTATATTTTGACTTATTATATAATATAATGTCTTTAAATGTAATAAGATTCAATTCTTTTAATAAAAGATACCCGTTAGTCATATCATTGGTAATTCTGTATTTTGAAGCGATTTCAAATTTCTTTTTCAAATATTTATGGTTTACTACCATACACCATTTCTTTTTCTCATAATCATCAAAGTTATGAATTCTATGTATGGTATTTATAATTACATCTTCGTGATTATTACATTTCTGAATCTCGCTTTTGTAATCATTTTCCATTCTAGAGTGACTGTTAGATCTAACTAAGTAGTCATATAAATGTTTGTCTATATACCCACATCTGTATTTCGATGCAATGGGTAGCAATAATTGCCAATTTTGGCCAGCTCTACTCTCATAAATTTCTCTATTCTCTACTACATCATCCAATGAAGAGGTTCTAACCATATAACCACCTGGTGCATAGTATACATTTTTTTCTAAAATTAAATCTCTGAATAGGTTATCTTGGCTTACATTATCATGAATTCGTCTCAGTTCTCCTATTGGTTTTAATGTGTCTTCATCAATAACTCTAGATTTGCACAGTACCATTCCATAATCTTGATTTGATTCTAAATATTCAACTTTTAGTTTTATATTATCTTTATGCAAAATATCATCTGAATCTGGCCAAGTGAGGTATTTCCCATTAAATATTCTTAAACCCTGGTTGAGAGCAGCAGCTTGGCCTCTATTTTCTTGATATATATATTTAAACACAATATTATTTATTTCAAACTTATTCTTATAAGATAAAACTATTTCTTCAGTCTTGTCTGTGGATCCATCATTTATAAATATTAGTTCAATGTTAGAATATGTTTGCATCAGAACAGACTCTAAAAAACGATGGACATACTTCTCACCATTATAACAAGGTGTTATTATACTTACTAATGGCATCTCACCTCGTATATTCATTATCATCTCCTCCCCTTCACTCTGATCTTAATCAAATCCAGTAAATATTTGAATTCTTTTCTTTTTCTAAGAAATAAAACAAAAAAAACATTTGGTATTAAAGCTACCAGAAAAATCATAAAAACAAAATTTGAAATGCCTAAATTCATTAGAATTATTGGTTTCATAAATTCTAAAACTAAAAGAGGGACTATTAGCACACATAAATAAAATAAAGAATCGACATAGTACTCTATTCCACTTCTTCCGAATATCTTTCTATATACTATAAAAGGCCTACTCATATTAGAAATCAAGCCTTGGATCACCGTTCCAATAAAAATACCCGGCAAACCAATTTTTTTGACTAATATAATTGAAATAACCAAATTAACTATAGCCTGAATTAACCCTATATATTTATCTTCATCAAAAATACCTGCTGCAACCTTAAAGTTGTTAACTACTATTCGATGTCCTTTAAGATAATAATCTGAAATTATTAGATAAATAACAGTAGTACCAATTAACATTTGGCTTCCAATCCAAAGTTCAATAAAAGGATTGATTAGAGTAATCAAGGCTATTGATGCAAAACCATAACACCAAAACCCCACAAATCTGTACACTTTGAATAATTCATACTGTTTATCAGTATTTTCTGTAGCTATTAGATTTCCAAACCCTGAAATTAACGAGTTGAATATAATATTTAAGAAACTTGTTACAGCACTAATAATAAGAGTGTAATTTGAAACCAAACCCACAGTTGTAATATTTATAAACGAAGAAATTAAGATATTATCGGTTTGATAAACGCTAATATCACCAATTTTATGAAGAACTAAAGCCTTAATGTTTTTGATGATTGGTTCTTTTTCTTCCTTTGTTAGCTTTCTTGTTACATCATCCAATAAAAACGGATATCTTTTATTAAGATATCTATTTACAAATATTTTCTGTATAAGTTCAATAAGAGCCGCTGAAATTAAATAAAGGAGAAAATTCTTCAATGAAATCAAAATTATTATTTGAACAATGGTAGTTATTACCATAGTTATAGTTTGTATATTGGTTTGTAGATAGTTTTTTTGTTCAGCGCTAACAAGACTATACTTATAAACGACAAAATATGTGCTGGTTGTATTGAATAAAAAAATTAAATAATATATTATCAATTCATTTGAACTTATAATACCCGACTCTTTGATGATCGTATCTAAAAATGGAATTAATGCTAATCCCACTACTGTTACAATTAGTGCAATCCAACGATATGCATATTTATACAAATGCATAAGTGCCTTTATTTTTTCTTTATCATTTTCTGCTACTGGCTTATATAAGCTGTAGTTCATCGCTGTTCCTATGCCAAGTTCAGCAAACGATAGCACTGATAGTATATTTACATATAATCCATTCACACCTAAATAGGTTACTCCTATTGTGTAAATAAATATCGTTCTTGATATAAATTTCAACAATAATGATAATAAATTCCCAAGATAACCATATTTAATATTTTTTGATGCATATTTTATCCTACTCATTTATTACCACACTTCTTTTCTTAATTAAATTTATATCTCCTTTGAGTATTAAACCTTGCTCATTCAATATCAGACTTTAAGCTAGCTTTTAAGTAGTCGAGTGCTTTACTTATTTCACGCTCTAATATTGATGGAACATGTGAGTAATCAATTCGAAAAACATCATCTTCCCAACGTATGTTCTCAGCTTTTCTATTTTCGAGATTAAATTTACCCAATAATGTATTAATTCTCGAGAACATCGTTGAAGGTAATCCTTCTCTTTCAAATATAATAAAGGGTTTCTCCATAATCATTGAAAAAACTGCACCATGAAATGAATCTGTGCAAAATATAGAACACGAATTAATGTAATCAATAAATTCACTTGGCCCTGTTCTATAAGTTTCTTTCTCTCTTATATCTCCCAAATTGATGACTTTAAGATCATTCTCTTTAACTATTTTATTAATTTGCTTTTTATAAGCTTCGGGGATTCCCCCTAAGAAATATGTCAACAAATACTTTTCTTTTGGTTTATTACTAGCTTCTTTAGATATTGACAACCACTTTTCTTTGCTCAGTAGTAATGTTGGATCAACAAGAACTGGTGCTTCTCTTCCCGTTAACTCTCTAATTATTTTAGCCCCATCATCTTCTCTGACTGATATGTGTTCAATATCTTTAATCCACTCTTTGTATTTTTCTTTTATATCTTCAGGAATTGCTGAAACCCCGAAGCTTGGCGCATATGAAATCCTTTTATTTTTATCTGCAAATGATAAGAAATTTATAGAAGAACCGTAAATATAATCTGGATTCCATACCTGGTCACTTCCTGTAACGAAATAACTATACTTATCTGATAAGTTACTTGGTATATTATTTTCAGCTATTTTGAAATTAGTTTCTCGGATATGATTATTTGTAAAATCTTTGAAAATCTTCGTTCGAATTGAGTCACTTTCGTTATTCTCTTTGTTATAGTATATATTCCTAGTTTCATCTTGGATTCTTTTAATAATTTCTTTTATAGATTTATTTTTTATCTTTTTTAACTTGCTTGTTAACCCATTATCTGTATTTGGTAATGGCTTGTTATCGTTAATTAATGTTTCTACTTCGTATCCTAAAGATTCAATTGCAGTCTGTAAAGCGTAATTTTGCAATCTGTTTCCGTAATTATAATAGCCATTTAATGTTACTATTCCAATTTTTCTCATAGTATTCCTCCTCCACTTACGCCTATATCTACCCTTGTCTACAATTGCACAAAATTGTCTTTTAAAATTCTTAAAAATATCCACAACTTTGGCGAAATTATTGTAATTAACAACTTCAATCTTTTAATAATTGATATTTGCTTATTTTTAATCAATCGGGTCAAAATATCGAATTTGAATTCTATTAAGTAATTATATTCCCTAATATCAACACTATCTTCACCTGATTTTTTTATTTGCGAGTACAAGTAGCTTCCTATATCAAACACATCATAATACACCAAATCAGCGACTTCTTTATATTTATGTTTATAATAATTATACATATCTAATTGCACTTTAAATTCGTCTAATCTTCTAAAACTAAATGCACTTCTTAGCGTGCTTCCTGCATTATATCTGTAAAAATATAAGGAATCCTTAATATATGATACCTTGTTTGAGACATCTATAAGTTTATAAGAAATATCTTTATCTTCTAAAATTATACCTTCAATAAATCTAACTTTATCGAATAATTGACTTCTGTAAATTTTATTACATGGACTAAAGGTTAAAACTTCATTTTTAAATATTTCCGCCATAGCTTCTTTACGATTATACTCTTTATCTTCTGCGTACTTAGTGTATGGCTCAAAACTTCCGTCTTTTTTCATTACCTGGAAATTACACGCAACAATATCAGATTGATGAATTAATGCGTGTTTTATTAATCGTTCATACATCTCGTAGTGAATCCAATCATCACTATCCACAAACCCAATATATTTCCCCTTCGCAATATCAAGACCAACATTCCGAGCTGAAGATTGTCCCCCATTATCTTTATGCTTAACTGTTACCCTACTGTCATTATTTGCGTATTGATTGCAAATATCCCCGCTTGAGTCAGAAGATCCATCATTTACTAAAATCAATTCAAAATCTTGATATTTCTGATTTAATACTGATTCAATACATTGAGTTAAGTAATCCTCAACATTATAAACTGGTACAATAATACTAAGAGTTGGATTCATACAAATAACTCCTAATTGATTTTTGCCACTCTAGCAAAGGCTGCTTTGAAATTGCATATATGCTTTTTTTTGATAATCTCGAATTCTTTGGTCTTCTAGCTTTTGTTGGATAGTCATCTGTCTTTATTGGATTTACTTTGACATCCATCTCAGCTTGCTTAAATATCTCACATGCAAATTCGTACCAACTACAATAGCCATCATTTGATGCATGATAAACTCCATACTTATCAGTATCCAGCATTTCAACTAGCAACTTTGCTAAGTCAGGAGTATATGTTGGAGATCCAATTTGATCTGCCACGACAGAAATTTCATCTCTCTCTTTACCTAATCTGAGCATAGTCTTAACAAAGTTATTGCCATTACTTCCAAAAACCCAAGAAATTCTCACAACAAAATATTTATCTAAAGATTTTTGAACCTCTAATTCACCTTCATATTTTGTCTGACCATAGTAATTAATTGGATTTGGCTTGTCTGTGACTTCAAAAGGCTTGTCTCCTTCACCATCAAACACATAATCAGTGCTAATATAAACCATCTTTGCATTTATTTCTTTACATGCTTCAGCTACATACTTTGTTCCTAAAACATTTACTGAATAACACAATTCTTTCTCATCTTCTGCCTTATCTACAGAAGTATAAGCTGCACAGTGAATGACAGCATCAGGGTTATAATCACTTATAACCCTTTTCACTTGTTCAATATTTGTGATGTCTAAAGATTCTCTATCGGTACCTAGGTAATCTTTACCTTCAGAATCTAACCGTTTTATTACATCAAATCCCAATTGTCCATTAGCGCCAGTTACCAGGACCTTCATTATTCTTCACCTTCTCTGTCACCGTACATCTTCACATAGTAATCTTTGTAATCGCCTGATATGATATTTTCCCACCATGAACGATTATCAAGGTACCATTTAATAGTTTCCTTAATTCCTTCATCAAATAGAGTTGTTGGCTCCCAACCTAGTTCTTTTCTCGTTTTTGATGGATCAATCGCATAACGCATATCATGCCCAGCTCTGTCTTTTACATAAGTTATGAGCGATTCCGGTTTCTCTAGCTCATTAAGAATTGCTTTAACGACATCTAAATTTGTTTTTTCGTTGTGTCCGCCAATATTGTATACTTCTCCCTCTTTTCCTTTATGAAGTATAAGGTCTATGGCAGTGCAATGATCCCCCACATAAAGCCAATCACGAACATTTTCACCTTTACCGTATACAGGTAGATTTTCATCATTAAGTGCTCTAGATATCATAAGGGGAATCAATTTTTCCGGAAAGTGATATGGGCCATAGTTATTAGAACACCTTGATATTGTAATTGGTAAACCAAACGTTCTGTGGTAAGCCTGTACCAATAAGTCTGCTGATGCTTTCGATGCCGAATATGGAGAAGACGTATGAATTGGTGTTTCTTCTGTGAAGAATAAATCAGGCCTATCAAGTGGTAAATCCCCATATACTTCATCTGTTGAAACCTGATGGAATCTCTTAACTCCATACTTTCTGGAAGCATCCATTAACACTTGAGTACCTAAAATATTAGTTTTCAAAAATATGCCTGGATCTTCAATTGATCTATCTACGTGAGATTCTGCAGCAAAATTAACTACAAAATCGAATTTTTCTTCTTTAAAAAGCTTTTCTACTAATTCTCTATCTGTTATGTCACCTTTTACGAATTTAAAGTTACCATTCTCCATTACTGGTTCTAAAGTAGATAAATTCCCAGCGTATGTTAATGCATCTAAACAAACGACTCTATATGTTGGATGCTCTTTGAGCATATGAAAAACAAAGTTACTTCCTATAAATCCAGCTCCACCTGTTACTAATATATTCATTATTTTCCCTCTCTTTCACTAATACTTAAAATTTATGTCGCTTTCTTTTAATAAAGGTGCATTTAAATCTTTATCAGACAAAATTGGACAATCTACATCCCACACTACTCCTATTTCCGGATCATCATATCTGATACTTCTATCATTTTCAGGAGAATAATACTCATCTACTTTATATTGCACTTCAACATCATCAGTAAGTGTTAAAAAACCATGCGCAAAGCCTTTTGGGATTAGCAGCTGTTTTTTATTTTCTTCTGTTAATTCCACCGCAACCCATTTTTTGTATGTAGGTGATCCTTCTCTTATGTCTACAGCTACATCCAATATTTTACCTTTAGTACATCTGACAAGCTTGGTCTGTGCTTTAGGATCAAGCTGAAAATGAAGTCCTCTCAATGTTCCTTTCTGTGCTGAAAGAGAATGATTGTCTTGAATAAAGTCAATATCAATACCAAACTCTCTGAACTTCTCTTTAGAGTATGTTTCTGTAAACCATCCCCTATGATCTCCAAAAACCTTTGGCTCGATAATAAGTACGTCTTCAATATCTGTCTTTATAATATACATTCATCTTACCTCTTTCTAATAATGAATTTTGCCTTCAGCGACCTTCTTTAAATGTTCTCCGTATGGTGATTTGCCATATTTTTCTGCAGAAGTTAAAAGAGTTTCTCTATCAATCCATTCATTATGGTATGCTATTTCTTCAAGAGCTGAAATTTTAATACTTTGTCTCTTTTCAATCATTTGAACAAATTCTGCAGCTTCTACTAAACTGTCCATTGTTCCGGTATCTAACCAAGCAAATCCACGTCCTAATAGTTTTACATTAAGCGTTTCATCTTCTAAATACATTCTATTTAAGTCTGTTATTTCAAGTTCTCCTCTATGTGACGGCTTTACTTTTTTAGCGAAGTCTACCACTCTGTTATCGTAGAAATATAGACCTGTGATACAGTAGTTTGATTTTGGATTCTTTGGCTTTTCCTCAACTGAAATAACCTTTCCACTATCATCAAATTCTACAATTCCAAAGCGTTCTGGATCATGAACATAATACCCAAAGATAGTGGCTTTACCATTTTTAGCATTCTCAGCAGCTTCTTTTAAGATAGGTGTAAATCCATTTCCGTAGTAAATGTTATCACCTAGAATCATCGCTACATTATCATCACCAATAAACTCTTCTCCAATAATAAAAGCTTGTGCTAAGCCATCCGGCGAAGGCTGTTCGGCATAGCTTAGTGTTATGCCAAATTCACTTCCATCTCCTAATAATTTCTCAAAATTTGGAAGATCAGTTGGAGTCGATATTATTAAAATTTCTTTAATTCCTGCCAGCATTAGTACTGATAATGGATAGTATATCATTGGTTTGTCATAAACCGGTAGCAATTGCTTACTCGTTACCATAGTTAATGGGTATAATCTTGTTCCTGAACCACCTGCTAAAATTATGCCTTTCATCTAACCGCTTCTCCTTTTTTAATATTTTTTATACAAAAACATCTCTGAACTAAGTTAAGCATCAAATAAAATCTCCACTTAATTATTTTGTTCAGCTTATTCCTGTCTGATGTCGTAGCAGTATTTTCATGTCTACGATATAAAATTAACTTTTCAGGTATATAAACTATTTTATATTTAAATAATTCAGCTAAGATACCTATCCACGCATCATGCATAGGTATCTTTTGCGGAAAAGGTAATATTGTTTTTTTTATCTCTTTATTAAATGCCATGCAGCAGCCTATGTAAGAATTCTTAATGAAATTTTTCAATATACCTTTTTTGTATTTTCTATTTATCAATTCATCTTTTACTTCATTCAAATCTGAATCCACGTATTGCAAGTCACTAATTACTAAAGTCACCTCTGGGTTAATTTCAAATTCTTTAACCATTCTCTCAATTTTATTAGGCAACCAAATATCATCTTGATCACATAGTAATATTATTTCATTAACAGTATTTTTAATTGCATTTTCAAAATTTTTAATAATACCGTTATCTTTATTATGATACAATTTAATACGTTTATCTCTTTCACAAAATCTATTTATTATACTTAACGTATTATCACTCGATCCATCATCACTAATCACCAATTCATCATTTTGATGTAATTGACATAAAATGCTGTTTATTTGATCTTCTATATATTTTTCGCCATTATAACTAGCCATTGCCACAGAAATATTCATCAATTCACCTCTTTAAAACCATTTTTAAGAATGCAATATTTTTATATATAAAGCTTAATTTTATCGCTCTTAACAATATCTTCCTACTGTAATATATTTTTCCTCCTCCAGCTTCGCAACAATAAACAAAAAAATCATTCAAAAATATTTTAAATCTTAATAAACTGGTTTCAAAGCTTGAATTATCGTGCCCTGAAAAACTCTGAATTAAGGTTGCATTTATTACAGCCACTTCTTTATAATATTTATAATATTCTCTCATGAAATAGTGATCTAAGTAATCGAGAAATATATCTTCGTTATATCCTCCTGTTTTACTGAAAACTCTTTTATTTATACACATGCCGGTATTAATTGCAGTTATATCTGAGTAATTCTTATTGACTTCAACTCTGAATTGTTTTACCTTCATTTTTTTTAAAAGACATGGTGAAATTATGATATCCTCTGATTTTATAATTGGAACATGTATACTCACATGTTTGTTCCTTGTAATGGACTTCTCAAGCTCCAAAAAATAATTATCCACAATCAGTGTGTCTTGATCAAATAAAACAATCCATTCCTTTTCATTAATAAGCTCGATTGCTTTATTATAAGCTTTACTTAGACCTTTGTTTCCATTCATGTCTACATAAACAAATTCTTTTTCACCACAATACTCTTTATTTTTTATTTTAATATCGACTTTAGTACTGTTGTCACATATAAAAACTCTTATATGTGACAAATTACTGTTCCGATATATTTCCAATAAGGAATTAACAATTGGTGATTTGTGACAATTTAAATTATACATTATAATAATTAAATTAAATTTCATTATATGCCTTTCCATATCGATTTTCTTTTGAATATGTATTTATAGTTGCCATGACAAGTATTAAATATCCTAGTCCAATAGGATTGTTTAAAAATGGGTTTACAGAAGATATCACAGAAAACATTATTAAACCAACAATTCCAGATTGCAATAACCTCACTTCAGTTTTATTTATAACTTCGCTTTTTATTAACTTGACGGCTTTATAAATGGGTTTAATTATTAATAATAGAAAACTGATTAATCCAATCAGACCCATATTAACTAACAACTCAATCCAAAATAATTCAAATTTCACCATCTCTCTAGTTGCTACTGCTGATTCAAAAAAAACTTTGATTCCAAAACCATTTCCTACAACTACATTATTTCTCCAAATATTAATCAAACTAAAAAACTGATTTTTCTTAATTATAAAACTTGCGTCTGTTGGACTTAATCTATTTAGTAATGCATCAATAATAAAATCATTAAAAACAAAAATTAAAACTATAATCAAACTGAATAGTACTAATGTAGTATTTTTTTTAATCGCAGGTCTAGATAAAACTATACATAATGCCAATCCAATAAAGGATGCTAACCAAATACCCATAGTAAGAGTACTTAATATGCTAATTAACAATATTAGGATTTTAAGTATACTAAATTTGTCTCTTTGTTGCGGGGAGTTAAAGAATAAAAATAAATTGTTTATTAATGCAATAGCTACATATGGACTAGCCTTAAAAAACACACTCGGCAAACCGTATCTAATCGATAAATGGCCATATTCCAAGTTAATGAGTACCGGGTTAATGACAGCGTAGCTGCTTTCATCGTAGCTAAATATTGCAAATATTGCAATGGATAGCAGTGCCAAAACTAAAGCGGAGTTATTAAAAACCTCCCATGCTTTTTTGACTAATTCTCTACTTGAAATCATCATGCCTATTGGATAAATCATAAATATATATAAATATCCCTTGCTAGAATTTATTACATCTAAAGAATCATATCCGTTAAATAACCCTATAAGAATAGCCATAAAATATACAGCTAAAAAGAAATTCACTTCATGATAAAAAGGTGTGTTTTTTATTGAGTAGTTGTTATTATATATTTCATACGAAAAATATAATAAGGATAAACCAAACAAAATATACCTTATAGTCAACAAAGATGTTATTGTCAAAACTCTACCCGAGCCACCTAGAACCATCTCTATTATTATTATTTTTAATAAAATATGTGAATTATATTTATTAATCATACCAATACTTCCTTATATCGTGTTCTGCTTATTTCAATTTTCAATTAGCTCGAGTCCTTTACGCATAGATTTATAAAATGATACTTCGGAAAAATAATCTTCATACACTTTTTTTGCTCGATGTCTCATTGCTGCTAAATCTTCTTTTGATAATTTATTAATCAAAGCAACCACATCATCTAAATTATTATTGTCTATATTATAACCAATACTATGTCTTTGAACTAAAGTGCACGTATCAAAAGAAATATTATTAATTATTGGCAATCCTGCCTGCAGGTAGTCGATTGATTTCATCGTTAAACCTACACAAACCGAGTCTTTCATAATATTTAAACCAAAGTGACATCTATCAAAAACATCTTGCTTTTCTTGTGGATTATATATTTTCCCATAGTATTCAACTCTCGCTCCAATGAGCTTTACCTGCATTAATAATTCTTGTCTTTTTTCACCATCCCCTATTATATGTAGAGTTACCGGCTTAACTTTATTTATAGATTTAATTATTTTTAAAATTTTTGTGATATCAATAATGTTGTTTATTGATCCCAAGTAAGCTAAATGTATCTCATCATCATCTGTTTTTATTTTACTCTCTACGTCAGTTGCTTTTTTTGCTAAGTATATTGTCTGAGTTCTCATACCTATAATTACTTTGTTTAATACCTTCTGATATAAGTCGCATTCTGTTACAATAAGATCCGCATATCTAAGATATTTATCTCTTAAAGCCCCCCAAAAAATAATCGGTGGTAATTTTTTAATTTTACCAAACGGCATAGTTTCGGGCCACAAATCAATAATATCAAAAATCAATTTGATTTTTTTATTTTTCAGTTTATATTGACCTGCAAATTTTGCTGAAGAATTCGGAGGAACTACTACATATAATAGTTCTGGTTTTATTTTCTCTACAATCTTAAATGCATCTTTCGCAAAGATGTAATGAGACCTCAGCCTCTGGATAGATAAATTTTTATAATATGGTTCAGTTTCTATAAAAACATAACCCTTTTTATGATCTTTTCGCACTATTTTATTTATATGTTTGAAATTAGATTGAACAACTGTTACATCCATATCATTCTTAACTAAAAATTCATAAACTAAGTCTATTCTTTCTTCATACGTCTCGAAACAGTTTACTATAACAGCTCTTTTCATCGTGTCTCCATTTCAGTCAACTTAATCGACTCTTCCAAGTCCCTTACTCTGTAATTTTGCTTATACTCACTCATAGTCTTGTCATACACCAAGTTGCCAAAGACCTTATTTATTATGCCTATCTTATAACCCAAAAGTCTTAATATTGGGTTAAAGATTTTTGTTAAAGTAATCCTTTTGCCGTGTGATTTTGCAATTAGCCTTACCATGTCACTGGTCTTTACGTATTCAGCATTTTGAGGATAAAACAATCCTGATTCATTGTTTTCTATCATCAATCTTATAAATTCACAAAGATTATCTATGTGAAGCATGCTTCTTTGATTTTCTATATTCGGAAAAACCGGCAACTTAACCGCAGCTTTTGCAAGCCTTGGATAATTGCCTTTTGATCCTTCACCATAAATCATAGGTGGACGTAGGATAACAACTTTAAAAGATTCATCTTCCAGACCTTTTAAGCCTTTTTCTGCTTGCAGCTTGCTATCACCATAGAAATTACTCGGTGTAGGCTCTGTATCTTTAGTTATTATTCTTTCTTTACTGCTACTGTCACCATAGACGATAATGCTGCTCATAAAAACAAACTGCTTAATTCCATCATTTTTAGCCTTTAAAGCAACTTCTATCGCTAAATCTCTATTAACTTTATAGTATAAATCCTTAAGTTTTGGATCTACCGATACATGAGCAATTCCGGCAACATGAAACACTAAATCATAAAAAGAAAAGTCTTTTCCCTTCCAACTGACTTCCTTAACATCCAACTCCTCCACCGCATATTCATCAGGCCACTGGCTTAACCACTGAGCGAATTTTGTACCTATGTAGCTGTCCTTGCCTGTTATTAGTATATTGATCACGTGGCATGCTCCTTGCTAAAATAGTTGTTGATTTTTGGTCGTTAGTATTCGCGGGCTTGATCCTGCAAAGCCGGAGTTGTTTTCTAGGGGTATTTCTTTGGAGTCGCGGTAGGGCACAGAGACCTACCCTACAAATTCCAAGTCCAACAGTTGTGGGGCAATTTGAATGAAAAAAATTAACTATTTTTTTCTTCATTTTTGTTTCCTGTACCACCCTCGACTACACCTTCTGATCTCAAAACACTTAAGAAGGTTGCAAAAAAGCACCTTGTATCTAATAACAAACCCATATTTTGAACGTATTCGCCGTCCAGTCTGGCTTTAACCTCTATGGGCAGTTCATCTCGTCCGTTTATCTGAGCCCAACCTGTAAGTCCAGGCGATATGTCATTTGCCTTGTACTTGTCTCTTTCTTCTATAAGGTCGAACTGGTTCCAAAGAGCAGGCCTTGGTCCTACGATGCTCATGTCTCCATTAAAGATATTGAATATCTGCGGCAGCTCATCCAGGCTGGTTTTACGCAAGAACTTACCCATTTTAGTTATATACTGCTCCGGGTTTTCCAACAAATGAGTTGGCGTATCCTTTGGAGTATGTATGCTCATAGTTCTGTATTTTAATATTTGGAAGTGGGTTTTGTTTTTTCCGACTCGTTTTTGTTTGAATAAGATAGGTCCCTCAGAATCTAGTTTTATTAGAATAGCAAGAATTAAAAAAACGGGCGACAATACTATAATTCCAACCAATGAAAGAATTATGTCAATTGCTCTTTTAATATATATGTATAAGATCATTATTTACCACCTTAAATTTGTTGTGAGAACTTTTCTTCTCAGAAGATTATACCCTGTTTCCACGATAAAAACAAGAAGCAACCACCCCTATGAGACATCCAGTAATCACCCTTACAAATTATAGCATCTTTTACTGGTAAAATAAAGATAAAAGATTACTCTAACTGGAAATTAAAAGCAAAACAGGCCTTTCTCTTAACTTAATAGAGAAATGCCTGCTTCATATTGTTTATTAAACTTCCAGTTCGGTTACTTCTGTTGTTATAAGCTGTGCTGATACTTTTTCTGCCAAAGGCGAGCCTGATGGTTGAAATATGCCTGTGGTTATCAGCATATCCATCATTGCTCCGGCTTCAGCAGCCGTTACATCCGCCCTTGCATTGTCGACGGTTATCTTGCTATTGTATCCATCAGCTCTTTTAAAGCTCATGTCCAGTTTTAGAGTTGCCATTAAATCACCTCCTCTCCTATGTTAGTTGCTAGTTATTGGTGGTTAGTGGTTAGTGCCTGATGTTTTTACTTACATCTTGTATCTTAGAACTTACAACTCGAGCCTCTTGCTTTGCCTTCTACTTTCCAACTTTACGCACGCTTCCCGTGAGCGAAGCGAATCTTTACCGTGAACGCAGTGACCCTACCCTACGAATGCCTTACAGGCTTACGAGTACAGTTTCCTGTATCTTGTGGACTCCTTCAAGAGGATTAGTCTGAAGATCTGCTAATGCTTCAGCTACATCGTAAACCTCCTGGTCTGCTGCTTCATTGTTCATGTTTGAATAAGTTTTGTTTCTAACTATTGGGTTTCCGTTTTCATTGGTGCCAAAGTTAAGCTTCAAAACCATTCTTGATGATAGAACTGTGGATTCTACTGCCATGGTATCACCTCCTTCCGTATATTAGTCGTTAGACATTAGTCATTAGTTGTTAGCTCTTGGGGATTCCTATGGGGGCAAAGCAACGTTATTCCTGAGATTTCTCGCCAAGCTCGAAATGATTGTATTTGTATGAGGATGCTTTTATTTCCGCATACTGGCTCACTGGAATCCTGCCTCAAGCTGTCAACCTGCTTTCCTTTGTCTTACATAAATAAAATAGCTTTACTGATGAAAAACCAACCCATGAATAATTATTTTATTTTTTTACATATTTAACTGGATTAAATCTTTGCCCTTTGTTAAAATATTATCTATACATATATTTCATTATATGTTATTTTAAATAACTAAATTAATACAAGGAGTGAACTCATGAAACCAAACTTTTTCGAGAAACGATCCATCAAACCACAAGACACCTTATGTCTGATCCCAATCTACGGTAAAAACGGCGGCAACGCTACAAAATTAAAAGTCGGAGAAATTACCATTGTAGTAAAAAACGCACTGCCCACTATATTAAAGCAATATTATAAGCTCTACAGCATAAATGCAGATTACATAAAAGAAAGAGTTTGCCAATACACCAACCAAAAGTCCCTATCTACAATCCCCATAACTCCCGAAATAATCTTGATGCCCTTTAAATATCGCAAGCCCGTTTCAAACGACTCTGTATACGGCTACGTAAACATAAAACAAATTCAATCTATAGAGTCCCACGAAGACCCCGAATTTAAAAGCAAAATAAAGTTTCATAACAAAAGCGATATTTTAAGCAGGCAGAGCTTAAAATCATTGAATGAAAATTTGATAAAGGCAAAGATGCTTGAGGGCTGCTTTTTCGAACAGCAACAAAGGGATAACAAAATTACACCTAGGCTGCTTATGGAGATATTTCAGGAAGTCTACAGGAGTTGATTAAAGTTGAAAAGTTAAACGATTATTCAACTATTGCTTAGCCATCGTTTCGCCAAGTTTAACGATATGCCAATTGCATATTTTTCTGAGATTTCTCGCTAGGCTCGAAATGACAGCTTTTTGTGTGAGCCGGATTTTTTTGGGTCTATGGTAGAGCACATTATTAGTTGTTGGTCTTTCGTCGTTAGACTTGGGTATTCCTTTAGGGTCGGGGCAGGGTACAGAGACCCTACCCTACAAAGGCTACGATTTTTCCAACTTTCTAACTGACCAACTTTCACCTTTCCTTAAATCTTATGACTTAAATTATTGCTTCATCTGATTTGCATAGTTGGCTTTTAGCTTGTCCAAGGATCTTTTTTTGAGCTTTACGATGCTTTGATAGTGGATGCCGTATTCCTTGGCAATATCCACAAGCTTTTTGCCTTTAAAGTAATGCTCTTTTAGAATCCACTGCTGCCTGTCAGAGAGCTTATCCATTGCACCTTTAAGCATGGCTCTGTCCGCCTGCCAAATAAGATTTTGAGCAAAGCCCTCATCATTGGATTCTGGATCCACCATCTGGTCGTCGTATATTTCCTCTACAGGTATTATATCTGCCCTTTTTCTTGCCTTGATTTTGTCCATGTAGGAATAGAAAAGCCTGTTTTTGTAATATAGGACAAAGGGCAATTTTTTATCTTTGTCGTAATCATCTACGGATATTAGCAGGATCTCTATAGATGCCTGGTATGCATCCTCTATTGAATCTTCGCAGTATCCGTATTTTTTTATCATTGAATAGATAAGTGGCTTTAAGTCCTCTATAATGATTGACAGGTTTTTTTCTCTTTTGGTGCCTTGCTTGATTTCTTCGATAAGTTTTTGCATGGGTGGCTCCTTCCTCACTTAGGTGTTAGTTGTTAGTTGTTAGTCGTTAGACTAGGGTATTCCTCTGGGGCATGTTTCAGATTACAATTTTGTCTGCACATATCGTACTTCACCCGATTTATTTTGTTAAATATGGATCAAATGTATTTAAAAAACAGCCTGCCGTATTTGGCAAGCTGCTTAGCTTAGTCTTTGCTTTATGAATAAAATAGAAATACAAGAAAAAATAAACCCATGCTTAATTATATTAATTTTATGCCTTTAAAATTATACGTATTTTCCCCCTTCTCTTTTAGCCAAAGGCGCTAGATCTAGAGTTTCTATGACTTCTCTTACAAAATCAGCATTTGTCTTTGAATACTCCCTTAGTGCCCACCCGATGGCTTTATCGATGAAAAATTCCTTGGTATCTAAGTTATATTCAATTATTTCTTTAAGAAGCTCCTTATTCGTATTCTCCTTGTATTTAAGCTGAAATAAAATGGCCGTTCTTGCAATCCATATATTTTGGGACCTACCCCATTTTTTCATAGCTTCTTCCGTTTGTTTTCTGTAGCGCAAACCTATTTCTCCCACAAGATTCCCGGCGATAAGGTCCACCGTGTCCCACCAAGGCTTATTAACGATTAATTTTTGCAAGTTCGAAAGGTCATCTTCTACCAACAGCTTCTTCACAGCTGCCAGGTATTCCATTGCCAGGTATTGAAACTCCCTTTCAGGAAGATCCCAAAGGTGATATACAAATCCCCAGTCTATTTGCTCTTCTTTCTTTGCTTCCTTTAGAAACTGCTTGCTTAAAAGAGCCCTTTGAGGTTTTTTAATGCCCAGAAAATCAAATTGGTTTCTCATATAGGCACTCATGGGAGCGGCGTTTTCAGGGTCCGCGTTTTCGTATAAGGTTTTTATGATCTCGGTTTTATTTATGATTTTTATCACTCCCTGGTATTTAGAGGTAAGGTGTAAGTGTGCATGGAAACCGGACCCTACATCCTGTGTAGATCTATGGAATAGGTTTTTATCTTGCGGTATATGGTCGCCTTGCTTATATTAAGAGACTGGGCAGCCTTTACTGCGTTGCCCTTGTTGATCATAAGGGCTTCCTCTATGGTATTTCTCTCTATATCCTTTAGGCTTTCAGCTTGCTTTATCACGCTGCCTATTGGCCTTGCCTGCTTACCTGTAAACTGCACGTCATCGATAAGCTCCGACTGGGATAGATAAAAGGCCCTTTGCACCAGGTTCTTAAGCTCCCTTACGTTACCTGTCCACTCGTGCTCTAATAGCTTTCGTTCAAAAGCCGGAGTAAACCTCTTTAAAAGGCCTCCGTTTTCGATGTTTAAATCTCTTAAGAAGTATTTTGCAATCTCCAGGATGTCCTCTTTTCTTCTTTTAAGAGGCAAAAGCCTCAAGTTGATTACGTTTAGCCTATAATAGAGATCCTGCCTAAATGAGGTCTTATTAACTTCATCCAGCAGATTTCTGTTTGTAGCAGCGAGTATCCTTACGTCAAGCTCCCTCTCGTAAGTACCACCTATCCTTACCACCCTGTTTTCATCTAAAACCCTTAGCAGCTTCGGCTGAACCTCCAGGGGTATCTCTCCGATTTCGTCAAGAAACAGCGTGCCGCCGTTTGCAAGCTCAAACTTTCCGGGCCTGCCCCCTTTAAGTGCTCCTGTAAAGGATCCGTTTTCGTAGCCGAAGAGCTCGCTTTCAAAGAGGTCCTTGGGTATTGCCGCACAGTTTATCGCTATGAAGGGTCCGTTTTTTCTGTGGCTTTCATTGTGTATCGACTGGGCAAAAAGCTCCTTGCCTGTTCCGCTTTCTCCTTCTATCAATACAGAGCATTCGGTATTTGATATCCTCTTTGCCGTATTTATAAGGTCTATCGTCTTGTCGTTTTTGGTTATGATGTTGTCAAAGGTATAATTGGCCTTAAAGCCTGCCAGCTTGTTAAGCTCCCTTCTTACCTGCTTGGCCTCCCTTATGACAAGAATAGCTCCCATGACGTCGTTGTTTGAGATGATTGGGGAAATATTTAGGGTGCACTCAATCTTTTTGCCCTCTAGGCACAGTGTGATGTCTGAATATCTAAGCTTGTGCTTGTCCACAAAGATATTCTTTTCTATCTCTACATCCTTTAACACCTTGTTCATGTCTATTTTATTAATATCCTCTTGCTCCATCTTAAATATTATAGGTATCTTGTTGTTTACCCTTATGATCTTAAGATCTGTATCTATTATGATCAAGCCGTCAAGCATGGAGTCCAGGGCAGTATCCAAAAGCCTGTAGGAATCCAGAATCGCCATCTGCTTTTCGATGGTCTTTGCAGAGGACACGACGATGCCATATGTATGGGTATGGACATCTTCCACTCTGCCTGAGAGATCAAGACATCCTATGATCCTGCCCTTGGTATCGTGGATAGGTGCAGCAGAGCAGGTCCAACGGTGATGGCTAAGGCAAAAATGGTCAGCCCCCACCACCTGCACGGGCTTATCCATTGCAAGGCAAGTCCCTATGGCATTTGTTCCTACGTTCTTTTCATCCCACATGGTGCCCTTGTAAAAGTTTATGTTTTCGTGGTTCTTCGCAATGTCTTTATTTACTATTATGTCTATCAGGACACCATCTTCATCAGTCAAGACAACGCTGTAGCTTGTGTCCTTTACCATCTCGTAAATATCTTCCATGACAGGCCTGGCGATATCTAGTAGCTCCTTTTTCTCCTTTAAGCGTCTTTGAAGGTCATCTTTTGATACTACGCTTCCGACACCGTCATAGACATCCACCTTTAAGTCTTCACATCTTTTCCAAGACATCAGTATTTCAGGTCTCAAGGATTTGTCGGCGATTTTGTTTTCCATGTAGTCTTTCCAAATCTGTTTTTTCTTTAAGGCATCCATTCATACGCCCCCGTTTTTATATTTTGATTGTTATCGATTACAGCTTCCACAAAGCCTTTTCCTACATTATACGTTTTTTGGCGCAAATATTCAATAAGTTGGAAAATCCAATAGGTTTATAACCGTTAAAAAGGGTATAAAAAAATCAGCACATAATTTGAAGAGGTGATAATTTTGAAAAAAACGCCTGCCCTGTTTGTAGGTCACGGTTCTCCTATGAACGCGATTGAAACAAACTCTTACACTGAAGAGTGGGTGCGAATAGCAAAGAAGATCGACAAGCCAAAAGGAATACTCTCAGTATCTGCTCATTGGTACACTGACCATACGAGCGTATTTGACACTAAAAGCCCCAAAACAGTTTACGACATGTACGGCTTCCCCGAGGATCTATATAACATCATATACGATGCCCCGGGAGATCCTACCCTTGCAAAGCATGTTGTAAATATGCTCGGAGATTTTGTAGGGGTGGATAACAGCTGGGGGCTGGATCATGGCACATGGTCAGTGCTTCATCATATGTATCCGGAAAGGGACGTACCGGTGGTGCAGCTTAGCATCGACAAGAACAAACCCTTTTCGTATCATTACCTGTTAGGCAAGAAGCTTCAAAGATTAAGGGAGGAAGGGATACTGATATTCGGAACAGGCAACATAGTCCACAACCTCCACCTAGTAAGGATGGATGCAAAAAGCGGATATCCCTGGGCATATGAATTTGACGATTACATTGAAGCGCAGATTGAAAACAGAAATTATGAAGGGGTATTAAAATATAAAAAAGCGGGAAAGTCCGCTGACAATGCTTTTTGGATGCCGGATCATTACCTGCCGTTACTATACGTCCTTGGGGCATCGGACGAAGATGACGGGGTGGAAGTCTTTAACAAGGACTGCGTGTTCGGGTCGGTGTCAATGACCGGGTATCTTTTTAGTCGTTAGTTATTGGTCGGTGAGGCGGGAAATACATGTTAAACGATTGCGGGGCAGTCGGGAAACGGTCGTTTAACAGTCGTAAAAGCTTTTGATTTTCCAATCGCTTAACTACTGTTTGATCATCGTTCCACTATAGTTTAACGATGTGCCTAGCGGTTGTGGGGCAATTGAGAAATGAGCTTTTCCCGAGACAAAAGGGCGCATCCCACGTGAGCGAAGCGAACCAACTTAGTGTCCCTTTGTGTTCTTCGTGGTAAAAAGCTTTGGCTTTCCAACTGTCTACTTTTAAAAGCGTCCATTTTAAAGTGATACTAAAATGGACGCTTTTTGTTTTAATCTGCCAATCTTTTTTCTCCTTGCAGCTCCTGTATGGGTTTGACATCCTGGCTTACCTCCACCACCCCAAGGAATTCGCCGTCGGCGTCCCTTACTGCAAAGTATTTTATCAGAACGAATTTATCTCCGAAGTTTATCCAAAAATCTTCATGGTCTTTTTTCCCCGATTTCAAATCTTCCACGATCTTTTCAACTATGTGCACGCTTGAAGGCGGATGGCAGTTCTTTACCTCTCTGCCTATAATGGTCTTCGGTCTTGCGAATATCCTCTCCTTGCCTTGAGAGAAATACTTGACCTTGCCGTTTTTATCCACAAATGTTATGTCCACCGGCAATACGTTTAGCATAGCGTTTATTTCCTCAGGAAGCATAAACCCTGCATCAAACTGAACCTGGCCTTGAAGCCACACTGACTCTGCAGGCTTTGGCTCTTCCTCTTTTGGCTTCCACTCATGTATAGGCTTTACAAAGACGTATCCGAACTCATCGCTTTCTTCAAGGATGCTCTGCCACTCCTTGTCATTAAATTTTTCCAAAATCATTGGGAATAGAATGTTTTCTTCTTTGAATATCATCTCTTCAACGCCGGATATTGCAGCCTTTGCTTTTTTGAGTATTTCCTGAGTTGGGTGGTCATATTCAAAGTGGTATAAAAGGGCTTTTGTGTCCCTGATGTTCCTTCTGATTTCGTCATCCACTCCCCACATTACCTTGGGGGGTGCTGTGATATCATATTTTTCCATGTAAGGGAATATCAGATTTTCCTTCCTGGAATAATGAACATCGATCTTCCAAAGCTCGTTAAAGTCGACGATAAGATCCATAGCGATTGCCTCGTCTTCTGTTTCTTCAAAGGCTTGAAGGTGAGGTTTTATTCGATCTTCCAAAAGCTTTTCGATGGCCTTGTTTTCCAGCCTGAAGGTATGCACCGGATGTCCCGGAACGTCTTCTTCATTGATGACTTTATGGATCTGGTCTATAGTGCCCTTAAAAACCGAAGCGTGTACATCGCAAAGCTTTTGAATTTCCTCTACAGGAAGTCCGTCCTTTACAAGCTGGGTTTCCATTTCGGTAATCTCAGTTGCTGACACGTCTTTGAAATTTTCTTCAAACTTTTGCTTTACCTCTTCGAAATCCTTACCCTCATGAAGCTCCAAAATTAGTTGCTTCAGCAGTTTTTGTCTTTGCTCCCGATTATTGATGTGCTCGCTCATGTTCATTCCCTCCAGTATTATTTAATTTCGAAGCCTCTTTCTTTAAAGGTCTCCTTGATTTTATCAAGATCGATCTTTTTCATTGCAGCTCCCTTTTCAATGGTCATGAATCTGCCTACAGTAGCTATCATCTTTGGATCTGTTATATTTTCAAAGCCCAGCTCCTTCATTATCTCTGCAACTTCAGGATAGGCTTTGACAATCTCATTTACAGTCATCTTAAGATCTATTGTCTTTTTCATGTTTGTCTCCTAAAATCTTTTAAACAAAATATTGTTTTCTAGATGCACGTGCTGGAATACATCTCCCTCAAGCTCTTCAAGCTTGTGGTATAGCCTCTCGTAAGTCGGGCATCCGTCTGCAGGAACTGTGTAGTCCTGGGTAAGCTCCCTTAGCCTTCTAAGTATCTCCCCTGCCCCCTCGTGCTCATCTTCGATTTCCTTTTGAATGTCCAAGTCGTTGTTTTCATCAAGCATGTTTGGAAATAGCACTGTTTCTTCCTTTATCAGATGCTGCTCAAGTTCTGCCTTTAAAGCGTGAAACAGCTTATGCACCTCAAATAGTTCCTTGCGTGATGCTCCGTGGGCTCTTAGCACTGCCGCCGAAATAATGCTTATCTCTGGCAAATTAATGTTTAAGTAAGAATGGTGCGTGTCTATTATGTGGTCTATCAGCTCTTCGTTGTTCATCTGGGTGAAATTTTTCCCTTGCCTTGCATCTATAGTGTCCTGTAGGGAATTTAACACGCCCAGCAGCTTGCCTGCATCAACGTCTTTTTCCTTTGCAGCTTCCTCTATGCTTCTTTGGCCTCCACAGCAAAAATCTATTTTGTAAGACTTAAATACCTCCCCAGCCCTGGGCAATCTTGCAACAGTATCCCCCAAGGTGTCTTTTGATGTGATGTTATAATTTGTTTTCATTATAATCTTCCTTTCGATTCTTTTGATCTAATTCTAATCGAAATAAGATTTTAAAACTGTGACGCCCGTCATGATTTGGATATTTATTTAAGCCTGTTAATATCTAAGATTTTTATCTTTTTATTACCCGTCATCACAATCACCCCTTCATTTTGGAGGCTGTTTAGCTTTCTGCTGACCGTCTCCCGGGTTGTTCCGATGTAGCTTGCTATTCCTTCTCTGCTTAATGGGAGCATAAGCTCAAAAGAGCCGTCTTCGTTTTTTGTCCCATGCTTATGGGCAAACTCCAAAAGCACTGCGTTTATTCGCTTTTCGATATCCTTTGCCCCAATGTTTTCTATCATGGACTCGAGCCTGTCTATCCTATAAACCAACTCTTCCATTATCTTCTGATTGATGTTTGGGTGTTTTTTTATCAGGTCCTGAAAATCCTTCTTTGAAATCATGCAGGTATCTACAGGCTCAATGGCCTGGACGTTATACTCTGTTTTTTTGTTTATTACAAGGCTCTTCTCTCCCAGGAAGTCTCCCGGAAAAAACAGGTGGAGTATCTGCTCCTTTCCTTCAGACGTATTTGTATAGGCTTTTGCCTTTCCCTTGTTTATGATTACCAGCCCTTTAAAATCCCCTCCTTCGAAAAAGAGATTCTCACCTTTTTGATAGTGCTTTCTTCTGATAAGGGTTACTACCTTTTTTATCTCATCCTCATTTAACTTCGAAAATATGGGTACCCTTTTGGCACAAAGGCTGTGTCCACAATTACTGCATGTATGCTCCATTTTATTTTGTCCCTTCAGCTTTTAATATAGCCGCTTCGTATTCCTTTTGTAGCTCATTTTCATCAAGGAGAGCCTTGTACCCCTTGATACCGAAAAAGTCTTTCACAAAAGGGGTCCTAGGCCTGTAGACCAGATCCTTGTCAGTTCCGCTTTGTTCTATCCTGCCGCTGTTCATCAAAACTATCCTGGTGCCGAGCTTTAAGGCTTCGTGTATGTCGTGGGTTACGAACACTATAGTCTTGCCTAGCTTTTGGTGAATCTGCTTAAACTCGTCTTGAAGCTTCTTTCTGGCTATCTCATCCACTGCTCCAAAAGGCTCGTCCATAAGTATTATGTCCGGGTCTCCTGCAAGGGCTCTTGCTACGCCGATGCGCTGCTTTTGGCCTCCCGATAGCTGCCTGGGGTATTTGTCTATGTAGCCTTCATCAAGTCCCACCAGCTTGATAAGTTCAAGTGCCTTTAACCTTCTTTTGACTTTGTCTTCTCCCGTTATCTTCAAAACATAACCTATGTTTTCAGCGATGGTCATATGGGGGAAAAGCCCAACCTGCTGGATTACATATCCTATGGATCTTCTAAGGTCTGTCGTATTCCAGGTGGATATCTCCTTGTCCCTGATTACTATCCTTCCCGATGTAGACATTATCATCTTGTTAATCATTTTTAAAAGAGTTGTCTTCCCGCATCCTGAAGGCCCAACCAGAGTGACAAATTCCCCTTCGTCGATTTTTAAGGATATGTCCTTTATTACATGCTTTCCCTCTTCGTAGGATTTCGACACTTTGTCAAATTCGATGATAGTCATTCAATCAGCCCTTTTTCTTTAAGGAAGTCATTGGCAACCTGTGCAGGATCCTGCTTTTCTATTTCAACCAAATAGTTTAGATAAGTCATCTCCTCGTCATCTATGGCTCCTGTTAGCATTTCCAAAACCCCTTCAAGCTCTGGGTATTCATCAAGGGTTTCTTGCCTGATTATGGTAGCTGCATAATAGGAGGGAAAGAAATTTTTGTCATCTTTTAAAACAACCAAATCGTACTCTTTAAGCCGACCGTCTGTAGAAAATACATTTATAACGTCGACTTCATCTCTGCCGATTGCATCGTATTTAAGGCCTATGTCCAGCTCGACTTGACGGGAAAAGTCAAATCCGTAAGCCTCTACAAGCCCGGGGTAGCCGTCTTCCCTTTCGTAAAAGTCGTACTCCGCTCCAAAATCAAGGTCGTTGCTTACCCTGACAAGGTCACTGTAGGTCTGTAGATTAAGTTCCAAGGCCAGCTCTCTTTTGACAGCAAGGGCAAAGGTATTGTTAAATCCGTAAAGCCCTGTCCACTTGAAGTTGTATTCCTGCTGATATCCTTCCTTTACCGCCCGGTAGAGTTCATCGGGATCATTTATCAAGTCCTCTTTTAGCACAAACAGCCAGCCTGTACCGGTGTATTCCGGATACATGTCGATTTCTCCCTTTTCCATCCCCGGATGGATGTTAGACGTTCCTCCTCCGATGCCCATCTTCTGCTCAACGGTTATGTCAGTCTCCTGTTCGATAAGGTCTGTGAGCATCTCAACCAGTATGTACTGCTCCGTCATGGGCTTGCTTGCTATTACCACCTTTTTTTCTTCTGTGGAGCATCCTGCAAACAAGGATGTCGTCAGCGCTATCACTCCTATGATTGCTATAATCTTTTTCAATATGCCACCCCCTATTATTTTCCCAACACTTTAATGCTAAATCCTTTTTCTACAAATCCCAGCACTACGTCCGAGATTATTGCAAACAGAGCTACCAAGAGACTCCCTGCCACGGTCATTTCGGGAAAGTTCGTGGTTATTCCCCTCCAGATAGCTACTCCCAGGCCACCGGCCCCTATAAACGAGGCTATTCCTCCAAGGGCTATGGTCATGATCACCATGGTTCTGAATCCTGCTATTATAACAGGGGAAGCCAAAGGGAGCTGAATGCTTACTAGCAGCTGCAAAGGCGTGCTTCCCATTGCCGTTGCGGATTCGATTATCTCAGGATCTACCTCCGTTATCCCCACGTAAGTGTTTCTGATAATCGGCAAGACTCCGTATAGGGACAACGCTATTATGGCGCTGGTGTTTCCTATGCCTGTAACAGCTACCAAAAATCCGAACAATGCAATGGATGGAATCGTATATAAAAAGCCTGTCAGGGTAAGCACCACCGACGCCAGCCTTTTATTTGAAGTCATCAGTATTCCTGTAGAGAGGCCTACAACTGTTATTATCAATACGGCGACCGATGTAAGGTATATATGTTCGATAAACAACTTGGTGAAAAACTCGGTTCTTTGCATATAAAGATCAAACACGCCACTTATTTTCAAGATATCACCACTTTCAGTTGTTGTTATTAAATTTTTATACCCTGAAAACACGTTGTTAGACACAAAATTTAAAGTTATAAAATAAACAAATGGAAAGCTGCAGGCAAAACTGTGCATGCTTCTGACTCCCCAATATGCACAAAGCCCCCGGAGCTATATCAGCTCCAGGGGCGGGGGCAAACAACCACTACTCAACTTTCATGAAATTTCATGTAATTGCCACAGGACCCGCTACGTCCCATGCAAAGACATAATATTCCCATTTTAATTGAGTCAACTCATCATAAATTTGTCGCAGCAAGCGTTTTAGTATGAAAATTCAAAGCGTTTCGCAACCTTGGATACAACATATTTCATGATGCTTATAATCAGACAGAGTTCCAAATAATAATTCATATTTTTCCACTATCCCTCCTTTTAAATACAAGAGGCTTTCCCAACATTTCCGTCACTTATTATTTACCCGGTTTAACTATTGATAAACGATTGGTTAAAGACCTGCTATAAGTTGTAAGATATAATCGGTTATTTATCGCAGGCTCCGTCTATGCCCAGTTCTTTCATCTTTTCAAGCAAAGCTTCCGCATGATAATTGTATACGTTTTTAAATGCTTTACTTTCGTGTTGATACGTATCTGCACCTTCAAAATGCAAATCTTCCAGTTGCTGCAGGTTTTCATCGCTTAATACCGGTCGTTTTGATATCTTGTCCATCACCTTCAGATGGGTGTATATTGAATCGAATCTTTCCAGCAGCTTACGCTTTTCTGCCAGGCTTCTTGCGTTTTTCTTCTTCATGGCAAATTCAGCTCTATAATCATTTATTTCGTCAGATAGGCTGTTAAGAGCCTCCCTGAATTTTTCCAGATCGACCTTCTCATTTGTGCAAAAGGCATCGTTGACATCTTGTTTTATTATCTCCACCAATGCATCTGCTTGTGTCTTAATAGTCTTTTCAAAATCGTAGGGAAATATAAGATAGTTTACTGCGAGCCCGACTCCCAGCCCCAAGATGGTATCTGCTATCCTGTTTAAGCTGTTTGCCAGTATGCTGCCTTCCGCCATTTCAAGCATGATAGACAAAAACACCACGCCTGCTATGACAATGGACTTATTCCATTTGAAAAGGTTGCAGATGTATATTATTATTGTTATCCCTATGCTCGTGAGGATCAGATTGCCTGGATCTATATAGGCAAAGCCCATTCCTAAAAGGGCTCCAAGAACCGTGCCCATCACCCTGTTTTTGCCGACGTCAAATGAGTTCATTACAGAACTCTCCATCGAGATCATTGCGGCGATGACGACGTAGAAGGGGCTGTCCATATTTAACAGCTCTCCAAGCAAAAGGCATATAAGCACGGCTATGGCCGTTTTTACGTTTCGCATTCCAAGTCTGTAGTTTTTATAGCTTTTATAATTCATAATGAATACCTCTTTGTTGGTAGTAGATAGTAAAAGTCGTAATATTCAGCTCGTATTTACAGCATCTTGATTCCTTTATCGTTTATTTCTATTTTTTTGTTTTTCAACAGTCTTCCCACCGCTCTTTTAAATGCGCTTTTGCTCATGTCAAATTCTGCTTTTATGGCGCTCGCCTGGCTCTTGTCGTTATATGGCAAAAATCCGTTTCGCTTGACAAGGCTTCTCATTATCTTTTCAGCATCATCGTCAATTTCGTCGTGAGCTTGCTTTCTGATACTGAGGTTCAGCTTCCCATCAGGTCTGATTTTAACTACCCTTGCTTCTATCACGTCCCCTATATCAAAAATGCCGAACATCTCGTTAAGGGGTATCATGCCGTGATACTTGTTTTCCACAGCTACAAATACGCCCATTTCTCTGTTGTGGGCATAGACAGTTCCGCTGACCTGGTCATTTTCGTTAAAGGGAGATTTATCGCTTAACATCTTGTGGACCTTCATCGTTGCGCATAGCCTGTCGCTTTTATCCACATACAAAGACACAAGACAGTCATCCCCCGTCCTTACCTTTCCTATCTGCTCTTTGAACGGCAAAAGAAGGTCCTTCTCAAGGCCCCAGTCCAAAAAAGCACCGATGTTTGTCGCTTCTACCACCCTGAGCTTTTTTATGTCGCCAAATAAGATCTTAGGTGTCCTGACAGTCGCTATGAGCCTGTCTTTAGAGTCCCTGTAGATAAAGACTTTTATCTTGTCCCCAGGCTGTGCATCTTCCGGCACTTGGCTTTTAGGCAACAGCACATCATCATCCAGCGCCCCTTCAAATTCGTTTAGGTAAACTCCTATGCTTGTCTTTCTAAGTATCGTCAGCTCCTGTATCTTTCCTATATCCATTATATTTTCTCCTCTTCATTTTTTCTGCTGAATTTTTTATATCCTCTTGCCACTGCAAATGATATTCCCAAAGCTATAATAACCGGCAATATAAATGCAGGGGAGGTGGGATCATCTGCGGATTCGCCCATCAAGGTAAAAAGAAATACCCCCGGAGCAAACCCCAACAGGCTTCCTGTGATATAAATCGGATACGGCACCCCTGCCGCACCGAAAAACATGTTGACTATGTCAACTGGAGGTCCTGGTATGTTTCGCGATGCCGCACATATTACCAGGCCGTTTTTTTCGCCGTATTCCATGATATCATGAGCCTTCTTGCTTCCTTCTATCATCTTTTCGACTCTGTCCTTGCCAAACCTTCTACCTAAAAGATAACCGACACTTAGATGGAGATACAGCCCTGTAAAGGTGGTCAATATCGCCAAGTGGAAAGGCAGTATCAGCCCGGTGGCTATGAACAAGCCTTTCATCGGTATAAAGACAAGTACCGTTTTAGCTAGATACCAAAGTATGATTATGCCGGAAGCCATAAAAGGCGATTCTGCTTCATAGCTGAGCATGTCTGCTATTTCCATCCTGTCAGTACCAGCCAGCCACATCACTGCCAGCAATAAAAGGGCTATTATCAGTACCGTTAGTATTTTATGATGCTTTATAAGTCCTATCATCTATTACCTTCCCTTGTGTTTGCTACTTATATTCTACTCTATTTTTAACGATAAATACAGTTTTAGCGGACATATATTGAAATTGAAGCTTATTAGCTTGACATTGGACCGTATAAAAATTAAAATGCATTTATAAAACAGGAGGAGGGAAACTCATGAAAAAATCATTAACAGCAGTGATGCTGCTGGTTTTATCCGTTTCATTATTATTTGGATGCACCAGCACAGACAGTTCAGAAGACACCTGGAAAGACCTTGAGGACAGAGGAACTGTAATAGTCGGTTTCGACGATACATTTGTTCCCATGGGATTCAAAGATGGAAGCGGAGAAATAATCGGTTTCGACATAGACCTTGCCAAAGAGGCTATCGGCAGGATGGGCCTTGAGCCTGAATTTCAGCCAATAGACTGGAATCTTAAGGAAACCGAGCTTAATACAAAAAACATAGACCTTATCTGGAACGGATATACAATTACAGATGAAAGAAAAGAAAAGGTCAACTTTACAAAGCCATATCTTGACAACAGACAGGTCATCGTAGTCTTAAGCGGTTCAGATATCGATATGAAAGCCGATCTTGAAGGAAGAATCGTTGCAGCTCAAAACGCTTCAAGTGCTTTGGCAGCCATTCAAGCAGAAGGCGCGGCAGAAACCTTTGACGGTGGCGAGCCTATACTCTTCGATACCTACAACGATGCTTTCATGGACCTGGAAGCAGGAAGAGTGCATGCAGTAGTCGCTGATGAAATCCTGGCTAGGTACTACATATCTGAAAGAGGCGAAGAAAAATACAAAGTCCTTGATGAAGATTTCGGTGACGAAGAATATGGCGTGGGAGTAAGAAAATCTGATGAGATTCTTCTTGGTAAGTTAAACGATATTTTGGACGAAATGAAATCAGACGGATCAGCTGAAGCTATTTCAGAAAAATGGTTCGGCGAAAACATAGTGAAGTAACCGGGTGAATATATGGATTATTTATTGAGCATGGCACCACTTATGTTACAGGGTCTTAGAACGACCCTGTGGCTGTTTTTCCTAACTGCACTTGGCTCTATACCTCTGGGGATGCTCGTCTGCATCCTCAGGCTTTCAAAATACACGCCTTTGCAGAGAATGATGCAACTATATATATTGCTGATGAGAGGGACCCCCCTTTTGCTTCAGCTTATTTTTATTTTCTTTGGTCTTCCTATCATAGGAATCGTGATTAACAGGGAGTCGGCTGCTTTGATTGCCTTTATCCTTAATTACGCTGCATATTTTGCCGAAATATTCAGAGGCGGGATTCTCTCCATAGACCAAGGCCAATACGAAGCATCAACCGTGCTGGGCCTGTCGAAAATACAGACATTTTTCGGAATCATACTTCCCCAGGTAGTAAAACGCGTTCTTCCTCCCGGAGGAAATGAACTGATAACCTTGGTGAAAGATACCTCTTTAGCATATATACTTGGGCTTGGGGATGTCCTAAGAGCATCACGGACGCTGACTAACCAGCAAGCTTCATTGATACCGCTTTTTTTGGCAGGAGCCATTTATTTGGTGCTTGTTTCGGTAGTTACCTTCGGACTTAAAAAAGCTGAAACTAAATTTGAATATTACAGGTAGGTGAGGATATGCTAAGAGTAAACAAGCTTTCAAAAAGCTTTGGAGACAAAAAGGTTTTGGATCAAATAAGCTTCGAAGTGGAAAAAGGCGATATAGCCATAATTACCGGACCTTCAGGCGTGGGAAAAACCACTCTTATCAGATGTCTTTCCTCATTGGAAACCTACGATTCTGGTACTATAGACATATCGGAGAGAAGATCGGAAAAGGAACATCCCGTGGGACTCGTGTTTCAGAGCTTCAATTTGTTCCCTCACCTTAGTTCACTGGAAAACATAACCTTTCCTCTGATCAAGGCAAAGGGCATGAATAAGGAAGATGCAAAGAAAAAAGCTCTTGAGCTCATGGAATCCCTTGGGCTTACAGGTCTTGAGGGCAGCTACCCCTTCCAGCTCTCCGGAGGGCAGAAGCAGCGGGTGGCAATTGCCAGGGCCCTTGCCATGGATCCAGAGTATCTTTGCTTCGACGAGCCTACATCAGCTCTAGATTCCAAGCTAAGAGACAGCGTAGGCGAAATCTTAAGAGAAATTGCAAAAAAAGGAACAGGCGTAATAGTAATAACCCATGACAGGGAGTTTGCAGAAAAATACTCCACCAAGCTTTATGCGCTGGGCAGCGAGCTTGAAAGAGTAGAGTAACTTGTGACTTACTTAGCCACTGCTACAAGGGCGTAGGATTCGTCTTTGTCGTAGGGGCTTTTTTTAAAGTCTCCGTACATGACGACATCTTCAAAGCCCGCCTCTTTAAGAGATGACTCCAATTCGTCTGAAGTAAGAGGCAGCAGGGGTATCTCGTTGTCGTAGGTATTTTCATCTACATTTAAGATTGTCTTGAAGTAAACCTTGTTCTCTACTTTATCAAATCTATATAATCTTTCAAAAGTAAGTCCAGCCTCTTTATTTTCTATCGTGGGCAGAGACTTAATGTCCTGTTTAAGTATCCTGTCGTAGTTTATTATCTGTATGACAAGCTTCCCTTTTTTAAGAACCTTCTTTGCTTCTTTTAGAAAGCCAGTCACTTGTTGTACGCTGTCAAGATGGACCAGACTGTTTCCGATGCAGTATGCCAAATCAAATGATGTCTTAAGGGCGGATATATCCATCATGTTCATTTTGTGAGCTCTTATATTAAGTTTTTGACCTTTAACCTTGTCCTTTAGTGCATCTATCATCTTTTCGTCCAGATCCACTGCAGTTACATTGTGCCCTGCCCTGGCAAGGGATATGGAATATCCTCCGGTTCCGCAGGCTATATCAAGCACATCTGCTTCAGGCTCTCCTGCCATTTGCAGCAAAAGCTCTTCCTGCACCTTACCGGCAGGAAATATATCATCGTAATGCTTTGCGATTTCTTCGTAAAACCCCATCCTTTGACTTCCTTTCTAGAACCCTCTTTTTTTCTTTTCAGCCTGGTAAGTGAAGTAATACTTGAAAAGAGCGATAAATTTCAGTGCAATTGAGATGTACATCAGATACATTACGTTTGCATTGCCCGGGAATAAAAACACCAGCACTATTGATACGGTAAAAAGGACTGTGGCGCTTTTTCCATAATAGTTTGCAGGTACTACGATCCTATCCTTCTTATGGTACAATATCAGCCCGAGGGTTATCATAAATCCTTCCTTAAATAGGACTATGGCCAAAATAATATTCGGTACGTCACCGGCTATAAACAGACATACCAATACAGTAAGAAGCATAAGCTTGTCTGCCAGCGGATCTAGTACCTTTCCTATATCTGTCACTACATCAAACTTTCTTGCGATATAGCCGTCAACCAGGTCAGTAAATGATGCCAAAGCATAGACGGCCAAAGCCCAGTATCTGAAATTTTCCATATCGGAAAAAAATACATATACAAAAACAGGTATCAATACCATTCTTATGATCGTCAAAATATTGGGTACGTTTTTCATGGACATCCCTCCTGTTATCTTCTTTTGTTTGTCTTTTTCTTTCCGGTTTGCCTTTTTTTGCGCTGATCCCCGTAAGCCTTTTTGCCGCCTTTTTGGTCTCCCTCCGGCTTTATAAGGCAGTTTTTGCCAAATCCTATCAAGTCGTTCCTTCCGGCTTTTAAAAGAGCTTCTTTAACCAGCCTGTAGTTTTGGGGCTTTTTATATTGTATCAGTGCCCTTTGCATAGCCTTTTCGTGGGGATCTGATGGTATGTAAACTTCCGACATATTTCTCGGATCGATCCCGGTATAGAACATACAGGTAGACATCGTCCCAGGGGTTGGATAAAAATCCTGGACCTGTTCCGGGGTATAACCTATATCCCTTAAATATTCGGCAAGCTCCACAGCTTCCTTCAAAGTGGACCCTGGGTGGCTCGACATAAGATAGGGAACTAAAAATTGATTTTTCCCAAGATCTCTGTTGATCTTGTGGTATTTATTTACGAATCTGTCGTATACCTTTCTTCCCGGCTTGCCCATCTTTTCCAATACCTTGGGTGAAACGTGCTCCGGAGCGATCTTTAGCTGGCCACTGATATGGTGCTCGCATAATTCCTTAAAGAATGTATCGTCCTTATCGTATATAAGATAATCATACCGCAATCCTGACCTTATAAACACTTTTTTTATTCCCGGCATGTTTCTCATCTTTCTTAAAAGCTCAAGGTAATCCCGGTGCTCTACAATCAGCTGGCTGCAAGGCTCGGGAAACATGCACTGCTTGTCAGGGCATACTCCGTGCTTTTCCTGCTTTTTACATGCACTGTGCCTGAAGTTCGCCGTAGGGCCCCCAACATCGTGGATATAACCTTTAAATTCAGGATCTTTTGTGATTTCCTCAGTTTCCCTAATGATTGAAGCATGGCTTCTAGACTGAACCTTTCTTCCCTGATGGAATGTAAGGGCGCAGAAGTTGCAGCTGCCAAAACACCCCCTGTTGCTTATTATGCTATGCTTTACTTCCTTTATTGCAGGTATTCCACCGGCTTTTTCGTACATGGGGTGGTAGCTTCTTGTATATGGAAGGGCATAGACATCATCCAGCTCGATATTGCTCATGGAATCTGAGGGGGGATTTTGAACTACCCAATAGTTGTTGTATGGTTCTACCAAGGGCTTTCCGTTAATGGAATCCATGTTTGTGTACTGGATCATGAAGCTCTGTGCATATTTTTTCTTAGAAGCTATTATCTCATCATAATGAGGCAGCCATAAAGGCTCGTAAGGTCTCTGCTTGTCCTTAGTCTTGTAGACCGTTCCCTTTATGAAGGTAATCTCGCCTATGGGAAGCCCGCTGTCCAAAGCCTCTGCAATTTCTATAATCTGCCTTTCTCCCATCCCGTAGACTATGATATCCGCCTTGGCATCTAGGAGTATGGATCTTCTGACTTTTGAGCTCCAGTAGTCGAAATGGGCAAAGCGCCTTAAGCTTGCCTCAATGCCTCCCAATATTATAGGGACATCGCTATAGAGCTCCTTTAATTTTCTCGAATACACCATGGTCGCCCGGTCCGGCCTGAAACCGGATTTTCCACCCGGTGAATAAAGGTCGTCTTTTCTGGTCTTTTTAGCCGTGGTATAGTGGTTCACCATAGAATCGATGTTCCCTGATGTAACTAGAAAGGCCAGCTTGGGCTTTCCTAGTTTTTTGTAGGAGTCCTTATTCTTCCAATCCGGCTGAGGTATGATGCCTACCTTAAAGCCACGGCTTTCAAGCACCCTGCCTATGACGGCTGTTCCAAATGAAGGGTGATCCACATAGGCATCCCCTGAAACAATTATAAAATCCAGCTGTTCCCAGCCACGTTTTTGCATGTCTTCCCGTGATACGGGCAAAAAATCATTCATTATATTTTACTCTTCCTTTTTTTTATCGGTTTACTCCGATACTATTATAAATTTACATTGTATCATATTTGTATTAGAATGGAGTAGAAGAAATCTAAGAAAGATAAGGTAAATTTAATGAAAAGAAATGTAAAAATTGTTTTAGAATACGACGGAGGCCGCTACAAGGGCTGGCAAAGGCTCGACTCAAACGATACAATCCAGGGAAAGCTGGAGGACATAGTCCTTAAGATGACCGGAAATAAAACCGGGATAATCGGCTCGGGCAGAACCGATTCAGGCGTTCACGCGAGAGGCCAGGTGGCTAACTTTATTATAGACACCGACATGAAGGAAAATGAGATCAAAGATTATTTCAATGCTTACCTTCCCCAGGATATCGCAGTAAAGGAAGTTGCCTTTGAAAAAGAAAACTTCCACAGCAGACACGATGCCAAGGAAAAAACCTACGTCTATTACATTTACAACAATCAGGTTAATTCCGTATTCGACAGAAAATTCAGCTTGCACGTTCCGGAAGCACTGGATATCGAGGCTATTCGCAAGGCCCTTCCCCTGTTTGAAGGAACTCACGACTTCTTAGGCTTTTCATCCCTAAGAAAAAGCAAGAAAATCACTGTGCGGACAATCAATTCACTCACTATGGAAAAGGACGGACCGCGAATCAAATTTGTATTCAAAGGTGATGGATTTTTATACAACACGATAAGGATAATAATGGGCACGATTTTAGAAATAGGCACAAAAAAGAGAAAAGTCTCTTCCATAGAAGAAGTATTTAAGACAAAGACTCGGGAAAAGGCCGGATATACGGTGCCTCCCCATGGATTGTTTTTAGAGGAAGTAAAATACTAGGCGAGTGGCTGATATCGTAGGAAAATTGGTCCGGCATGAGAACCGGACCTTGCAACCTACTTTTTATTTCTAGTCAACACATCGAATACCACCGCGATGATCAATATCGCGCCTCTGATCATGTACTGATAAGATATTCCAACCCCCATCAGATTCATTCCGCTGGTCAACGAAGCCATTACCAATGCTCCTATTATGGAGCCTGTTACCTTTCCTACCCCACCAGCCGCCGATACGCCACCTACATAAGCGGCAGCAATGGCATCAAGCTCAAATAGAGTTCCGGCGGTCGTAGTAGCGGACTGAAGCCTTGATGTATATAATATTCCCGACAAGGCTGCCAGCATGCTCATGGAAGAAAAAACAAAATAAGTTATTTTTTTGACATCAATGCCGCTAAGTGCAGCAGCTTCGGGATTTCCTCCCACTGCGTATATATGCCTTCCCAACACGGTGTTTTTTGTCATAAAATGATATATCCCTGTTACCACCAGCATAACGACTACCGTCCAGGAAAGGCCATTGTAGCTTGCCAAGGTCCAGGTTATATAGCCGATCAATGCCGAAACAAACAGCAGCTTTGCATAAAATATGGATACTGGTATCACTTCAAATTCATAGTGCTGCTTTTTTCTTCTAGACTTTATCTCACTATTAATGTAGAAGAGTATCCCCAAAAGACCCACGAGCAATGTCACAGTGTGAAGGCCGTCGACCAGTTCAAAATCAGGTATGAATCCATTGCCTATGGCATTAAAGGCTGGGTTTGGCACGATAATAGTTCCGGTCTTAGATGTCGCCTGCAAAAGCGCTCCCCTGAAAATCATCATGCCTGCTAGAGACACCACGAAAGCAGGTATGCCTAGACGGGCTACCAGCACCCCGTTGAAAAACCCCACAACAGCCCCCATCATAAGCATCACCGGAATCACGACAACAACCGGCAATCCGTAGCTTGTCAGAAGTATGGCAGCTACAGCTCCCAAAAAACCCGCCAGAAACCCAACTGAAAGGTCGATGTGTCTGATAACGATGACCAATGTCATTCCTACTGCCAAAACAGCTATATAGCCGGTAGCGTTAATCAGATTGCTTATGTTTCTTGGGGATATGAACACGCCGTCTGTCAATAGGGAAAAGACCGACATGATTATAAACAATGCTATAAACATGCCATAGTCGCGTATATTTTTCTTAAGAAGTTTGCTCAATTCACTAAAAAAGCTCATATTCATCCTCCCATCTTCAGACCTTTCAGACTGTGGCCATTTCCATTATTTCGTCCTGGCTGGCTTTCTCAACGGGAAGCTCACCTGTAATCCTTCCTTCAGCCATTACATAAATCCTGTCGCTCATGCCCAATATTTCGGGAAGCTCCGAAGAAATCATTATAATGCACATTCCCTCTTCTACCAGCTTGTTTATGATCGTGTAAATCTCAAACTTAGCGCCCACGTCTATTCCTCTTGTGGGTTCATCTAAAATGAGAATTTTGGGCTGGGTAAAAAGCCATTTCCCCAATGAAACCTTCTGCTGATTCCCTCCGCTTAAATTGTTAACAAGCTGTTCGATACTGGGTGTCTTGATGGTCAAAGAATCTTTATATCTGGTGGCAACGTTAATTTCTTCGTTATCGTTAATGACTCCTTTATCCGCAAGCGTCCTTAAATTTGCCAGTGATATATTTTTCTTAACGTCTTGTATAAGTATCAGCCCTTCTCCTTTTCTGTCCTCTGTAACATATGCTATACCAGCTTTAATCGCATCGCTTGGATGGTGAAATCTCTTGTTATCTCCCCCCACTAAAATGCTTCCTTCAGTTTTATATCCTCTGGGGTTTCCGAATATGCTGTAGGCAAGCTCCGTTCTCCCTGCTCCCATCAGGCCTGCTATACCTACGACCTCCCCCCTTCTGGCATATATGTTCACGTTCTTTAATATGTCCTTTCCTGCCGCGTAATCATAGGCAGACCAGTCTATTACTTGAAGTATCTTATCTCCAAATTCTTTCTTGTCTCTTTTGGGGAATATGTCGTCGATTGCTCTTCCAACCATATTTTTAATGAGAACCCTTTCTGTAACCTCGCCTTTGTGGGCATCCAGAGAGCATATGGTCTTACCATCTCTTAAAACTGTCACGGTGTCAGCTATTTCAATTACCTCTTTTAGCTTGTGAGATATCATGATTGAGGTTATCCCTTCGGATTTCAGCTCTTTTAAAAGCATCAAAAGGTTTTTGGAGTCGTCGTCATTTAGCGCTGCCGTGGGTTCGTCCAATATCAAAAGCTTAACATCCTTGCTGAATGCCTTTGCTATTTCCACCAACTGCCTTTTTCCTACTCCCAGCTCCTTTACCTTTGTTTCCGGGGTTATTTTAAGCCTAACCTTTTTTAGCATTTCAGAAGATCTTACTACTGTCTCATTCCAGTCTATTATGTTCTTCTTTTTTATTTCGTGGCCTAGGTAGATATTTTCGTATACCGTCATCTCCGGAACCAACGCCAGCTCTTGATAAATTATGGCAATTCCTGATCTTTCGCTTTCTTGAATACCCTGGTATTTTTGAACTTCTCCGTTTAAAACGATGTCGCCGCTGTATTCTCCAAAAGGATATACTCCTGAGAGTACTTTCATCAGCGTGGATTTTCCCGCACCATTTTCTCCTACCAGGCAGTGTATCTCACCTCTTTTAACGCTAAAATTAACCTGATCCAAGGCCTTCACTCCCGGAAATTCCTTGGTTATGTTTCTCATTTCAAGTATGTAGTCTATTTGATTCGACAAGCCATCCATGTCAGTGACTCACCTCTATTCCATGGGATGTTTATAGCAGAATAGTGAAAGCCTCAGACTTTCACTATTCTTAATCATTTCTTATTCCAATCCTGTAAATTCAGATGCTTCATAATATCCCGAATCTATCAAGGCAGCTTTCAAATTGTCCTGATCTACGACTATTACCTCAGTCTGCTTGGCAGGAACATCTGTTACGTTGTTATTGTATGAACCTGTGGTTTGAGGAGTGTTTCCTTCAAGAACGGAAATCGCCATTTCTATGGAATCTTTGACAAGAGTCCTAACATCCTTGAATACGGTCATGGACTGTTTTCCGTCTATTATATATTGTACCGATGCCTTTTCAGCATCTTGTCCTGTTACCACGTAGCTGGTCACATCATTGTCAGATGCAAAGACATCTGCTATAGATCTTGCGGTGCCGTCGTTAGGAGCCAGAATATAAACATCTCCCTTGTCTGCTGCCGCTGCTGCTGTAAGATGTGATTCTGCTTTATTTTTAGCTTCGTTGAAATCCCAGTTGGTTGTTACCTGGCTGATAATCCTGCCCATTTCGTCTCTAGTAAGCTCGGCCTTGTCTTGAAGTGCCACAGCTTCCGATGAATTTTTAATTACGAATGTTCCGTCGGCTATTTTAGGCTGCAATACGCTCCATGCGCCTTCAAAGAATAAAAAAGCATTGTTGTCGGAAGATGCTCCGGCATATAGGTATAGAGGATTTCCCTCTCCTTCTGCGCTGTCAACCAAATACTGCCCCTGGGCTGCTCCAACCGCTATGGAGTCAAATGTCACATAGTAATCTACAGCATCTGTACCTGTTATGAGCCTGTCGTATGATATTACCGTTACACCCTCTGCCGCTGCCGCTTCTGCTGCCGCTGCTGCCGCATCGCCGTCATGTGGACAGATGATCAGCACATCTATTCCTTTTGTCAGCAATGATTCTACATTTGCCTTTTCGCTTGCTGATGAACCTTGGCTAAACAATATTTCTACCGAATAGTCTGTATCAGCCAATGCTTCGTTGAATCTAGTCTCGTCTTGAACCCATCTAGGCTCGTCTTTTGTAGGAAGCACTATACCTATTCTTGTAGCGCCATCTCCACCGTTGCCGTCATCGTCAGTCCCGTCTGTACCGCATCCTGTCAGAGTAGCCAAAAGAAGCATCAACACAGTTGCAAAAACGATTAACTTACGATACTTTTTCATTATTTTTCCCCTTTCCAAGAAAAAATATTTTAGTTGCAAACTTATGTAAACGTTCACACAAGATAATTATATTCTTTGGTTTTAGCATTGTCAATAGGATTTGCATGAATGTATATTTATTCAAATTCATTAAATAAAGACACGTGCCGCATACTATTCTCTCAAAGGAAAACAGCAATCTGCGTACACCCGTGTATTGCATTTCCCCCAACTATTTGGTATAGTGAAACAGCAAACTACGGCTTATATGAGAGGTGAAAAACATTGATATACTTGGATTATGCAGCGACTACTCCTGTTGATTCAGACGTGCTCGAAATCTTCAACAAAAGTACAAATGAATACTTTGCCAACCCAAATACATCTCATCTGCTAGGGAAAATAGCATTTGAGAGGATACGCACGGCGGAAAAGACAATACTAAACCTACTTGACCTGTCAGATCGGGAGATAGTATTCACCAGTGGTGCCAGCGAAGCAAACAACTTGGCAATTACAGGATACGCACAGCAAAATCCACATAAAGGAAAGCACGCAATCACTACTTTTTTGGAGCATTCCTCTGTAACCGGGCCCATAATGTCCTTAAAGAATAGAGGCTATGACCTTGATTTTGTGGATGTGGACGAATATGGCCGAGTGGATTTGAAATCCCTGAGCTCACTTATGAGAGAAGAGACTTCTTTGGTTTCAGTCTGCCTTGTAGATAGCGAGGCCGGGGTAATGCAAGATATTGATGCTATTGCCCGGGAAATAAAAAAATATCCAAACTGCATCCTTCACGTGGATGTAACACAGGGAATAGGAAAAGCCCACCTACGTTTGAAAGCAGCTGATTTGATAACATTTTCTGCACACAAGTTCTACGGCATAAACGGATGCGGCGCTCTCATAAAAAATAAAAGCATATCACTGGAGCCCCAAATAAAGGGTGGTCTTAGCCTTTCTCCATATAGAAGCGGGACGCCTTCAGCTCCCCTGATAATCTCGCTGGAGCAAGCCCTCGTCACTAGTATTGACAAACTGGAAGAGCGACAAAGGAAAATACTCTTTTTAAACCGAGACTTGAAAAAATATTTCAGTCAATTTAAAAACATAAAAATAAACTCCACATACTACTCCATACCCAATATTCTCAGCATAAGCGTCGAAGGAGTAAAGGGAGAGGCCATCGCCGATTATTTAAGCGAAAAAGAGATATATCTGTCCGCAAAGTCGGCATGCTCCGCACCTAACACCCCATCTCGCTCTGTCTACTCCATTACCAGGGATAAAAAAAGGGCTCTAAGCGCTCTAAGGATCAGCTTAAGCCATTTGACCACATCGGATGAGATGAAAATATTTAAAAAGGAATTTAAAAGCTGCATTGACAGTTTTAAATAGAGGTAATCATGGAAAAACATCAACTGATAGAAAGAAGCATAATCAAAAAATATAGAAAAGAAATATGGAACAGGTTTATTAAGTCTGTAATCAGATACGACTTGGTAAATGAAGGTGACAAAATAGCTGTCTGCATTTCCGGGGGCAAGGACTCTATGCTTATGGCAAAGGCCATGCAGCTGTTGCAAAAACACGGGAAATTCAGCTTCGACCTTGTTTTTTTGGTAATGGATCCCGGATACAATAACAGAAACCGTCAAGTTATCGAAAGCAACGCCAACCTTTTAAAGGTTCCTATCACTGTCTTTGAATCCAGCATTTACGACATCGTGGCAGGAACAGAGCAGTCCCCTTGCTATCTGTGCGCAAAGATGAGAAGAGGCGCCCTATACTCTAAGGCGAAAGAACTGGGCTGCAACAAAATCGCCTTGGGCCATCATTTTGACGACGTCATCGAAACAACCCTTATGAGCATGCTCTATAGCGCGGAGATAAAGACGATGATGCCCAAGCTAAAAAGCAGCAACTTTGAAGACATGGAGCTTATCAGGCCCATGTACATGGTTCGAGAAGATGACATATTGGCGTGGAAAAGATACAATGAGCTGGAATTTATACGATGCGCCTGCAGATTGACAGAAAAATGCGTCCTGGGGGATGACGGAATCGGTTCGAAGCGTCAGGAAATGAAAGCACTTATAAAAAAATTAAAAAGAGACACCCCGGGAGTGGACATGAATATATTTACAAGCATGCACAACGTAAACTTGGATACTGTCATAGAATACCGAAAAAAGGGTCAGCGCCATAGTTTTTTGGAAGACTACGATGCTGACAAGGTAGATCACAATGAGTAATATTCACCAGTACAAACGCTCTGTCCACTACTATGAAACCGACCAAATGGGAATAGTTCACCATTCAAATTACATAAGGTGGTTTGAAGAAGCCAGGGTATACATGTTGGATGAGCTGTCTTTGCCCTATGACCGATTAGAATCAACTGGTGTAATGATACCCGTTTTAGGCGTTGAGTGTGACTTTAAAACGCCTGTCAGGTTTGGTGATACTGTGCTGATTTCATGCAATATAGAGTCTTTCAGCGGCGTCAGGATTTCTATGGAATACAATGTGACTAGCCTGGAGGGTCATCTCCATGCCTTTGGAAAAAGCCGTCATGCATTTGTGGATAAAAACATGAAGCCACTCAGATTGAAGAGGACTAACCCGGAAATATACGATATATTTGAAGATGAAATTAAAAGGAGGAAAGATTAATGAGCTTCTTATGGACGACTATTAAGGTTGCAGATTTGGAAAAATCCATCGAATTTTACACCGACATCGTGGGACTTACGGTAAACCGAAGATTCCCCGCAGGACCGGGAAGAGAAATTGCTTTTTTAGGAGACGGTGGAACAGAGGTTGAGCTTATATTTGATGCTCAGAGGAATGATCCCCCTTCTTACACCAGGGATATCTCCATGGGATTTTCGGTTGCAGATATTGGGAAGAAAATTGATGAAATCAAGTCAAAGGGTATCGGTGTACACAGCGGACCTTTTAAGCCCAATCCAAATATCGAGTTCTTTTACATAACCGATCCTGATGGCGTGATGATACAGTTCGCACAAAACTTATAGTAACTTTAAAGTCCCGCCTTTTAAACTAGGCGGGACTTCTTCATTCGATTTCAATTTTTTTATCTTCTGATTTCTGAGCCTTTTTAGCTACGTTGATTTTAAGCACTCCCTCTTCAAGCTTTGCCTTGATCTCATCTCCGCTTGCATCTGCCAGGTAGAGATTTCTGCACATCGAAGTTATGCGTCTTTCCTTGTGGATGTAGTTTTTCTTCTCTTCATCGAATTTTTCTTCCTTTTTGACTGCTATCTCCAGTCTTCCATGATCGAAAGACAAGCTTATTTCTTCTTTTTTTATTCCCGGAAGGTCAGCCTCGATGACATATTCCGTGTCGTTTTCCTGTACATCTACTTTAAATGAGTCTCTGGCCAAGTTTCTTGACGGCAACCAATTGTCGGTAAAAAAGTCGTCAAGCATGTTGTAGACGTCCCCGAAGCCGGTATCGAATAAACCAGTGTCTTTCCTATTGAACGGTACTAATCCTGCCATGATCAACAACTCCTTTCTTATTTTTTAGCACTCGCGCTACCAGAGTGCTAAGGTCCTACTCTTTATATATCCACTTTGGATTATTTTAAACACATGTCATTTACCTTTTTAAGGCCTGATCTCCAACTTTAATCCAGCCGCTTTTAGTCACTTTTGCAAAAGCGGCTTTTTTCCAAAGCCCGCAATTGCCTTCCCTTTTATATACTGGACATTCCGGGTAGCATTTCTTACCCGCTATTGTTATTTCCAGCTGCGTGCCTCCTATTAGGAGCTTGTCGCCAACCTCTAGTTCTGAAACCTCCAAGTCCTGTAGAGATATATTTTCCGTAAAACGGGCCAGGCAGAATCCATCTGCCTTGTCTTGATTTTCAGCTCTTGCCTGATAATCCATCAATGTCAGCTGCCTATTTTCATCATCTCCCGAAAAAGCATCTCCTTTGATACCTTCCCCTGCAATTAAGTTCAACTCCTCTACTTGCGAAGGCTCTTCCCCTCTTGTAAGCTTTAATTGCAATTTATGAACCTTTCCCATTTTAATCTCCCTTCTGTCACACAGGTGACACATAGATGTACTATACTCATATCATAGAAACAATATAACACAGGAGGTAGCAAAAATGAAAATCAACAAAACAAAAAAAATTATCATGGCAGGCACTATACTGGCAATCATAGGCGGTTCAGGAGCTGCTTATGCAGCAAGCACAGGTTCTCCAGCTGAAATACTCGCCGAGCTTACCGGAAAATCTGCAGAAGCCATTTACGAACAAAGGCAGGAGGGTGAAACTTATGGAGCTTTGGCAATTGAAGAAGGCGTCCAGGAGCAATTTAAAGAAAGAATGCTTGAAAACAAAAAAGAAGTATTACAGGAAAGAGTACAAGAAGAACGGATGACCCAGGAACAGGCAGATGCAATCTATGAGCGAATGGCTCAAAACCAGGAAAACTGCGACGGAACGGCCCAAGGTGCATGTGTTGGAGAAGCTAAAGGAATGGGTTTTGGTCGAGGTAACGGAAACGGGGAACAAGTAAAAACAGGAAACGGAAACGGCTTTGGAGCAAATAGAAACAAATAATTAAACTCAGCAGGCACATCATGCCTGCTGAGCTATTTTTGATTCTTAGTGGCAACTGCTTTCATGGTGGTGATCCCTGCAAACAGAGCCGGTATATAGGAGATTGCCGCCTATAAAATCTTCTGCAACCTTTTGCGATTCTCCCTTAGCTCCGGTAACTACCTGGATTCCCTTTTCATTGAATATATCGATAGCTCCGCCGCCCATGCCGCCTGATATTATCACGTTTACTCCCATGTCATATAAAAAGTTCGGTAAAAAGCCCGGTCTGTGTCCCGGGTTGGCTATAGTTTCAGACTTTACTATTTTTGATCCTTCTACATCATATACCATAAAGCTTTCACAGTGACCAAAGTGCTGGGTTACTTGATTGTTTTCACTTGCAACTGCAATTTTCATTTTGCTTTCCTCTACTTCCTCTTCAAGATTTTCGTTCCCATCAAGTTTTTCGCCGAAGCTGTCAAACCAATCTCCTATGAAAAGTTCCACCATTCCTCTGTCGCAAACGCTGGCAAGCCTTGGATCTACCGGTATCTTTGCTATCACATCAAGTCCGTATTCCTTTGCAGTTTCATCGATTCGGCTCTCTCCAAATATAGGGTATTTTTCTTCACAGTTAGGGCATGCAAAATATGACATGTTTTCAACCAGCCCTAGCACAGGAATTTCCATCATTTTTGCCATATTTACGGCTTTTGCAACTATCATAGATACCAATTCCTGTGGAGAAGCTACTACTATAATTCCGTCAACAGGCAATGACTGAAACACTGTAAGGGGTACATCTCCTGTTCCAGGAGGCATGTCTACGAACATATAATCAATATCAGACCATATCACCTCGCTCCAAAACTGCTTAACCGTCCCTGCAATTATAGGTCCTCTCCAGACAACAGGGTCGGTATCATTTTCTAAGAGAAGATTTATAGACATTATATCTATACCTGTTTTGCTCTTTACAGGAAGGAGCCCAAGCTCTGTAGCAGATGCTTTTTCAGTAAGGCCAAAAGCCTTGGGTATAGAAGGACCCGTTATGTCCGCATCCAATATAGCTACCCTGTGCTGTCTCCTTTGCATGGTCACAGCAAGAAGTGATGTAACCAAAGATTTTCCTACGCCGCCCTTTCCGCTTACCACGCCTATAACTTTTTTAACATTGCTTTGTGGATGAAGCTTTTCTGAAAAGTCGACTTGTTTGTCAGTTTGATTCATATTTTTCTCTCCTTGTTTGTATTATTTATATGTTCCATTGTGTTCCAACAGCCATATATTTGATTTTTTCCTTCATAATTCTTCTTAATATTTTAAACCCTGATCTGCCGGTACAATGTCCGGTTAGGCACGTAGCCTGAGTGCTTAATAGATATCGTCCTATTTCCATAATCATATTATCATCAAGCTTGTTTTCGTTAGATTTGCTGTCAAAATGAAATCCTCCTATAATATAATCAGGATAGCTTTTATTTCTTGCATAAAATTCTTCTGTAATATTTACAATCCCTTTATGAGCACAACCGCAAAACAGATATGATTTCCCGTTATTATTAATTACCAAGTTTTGCTCGTGATCAAAGTCGTCATTTGTCATTTCACCACTCACCGATTTATAAAGATTGTTGTTCACTGCAGGCCAAAACTCATCTTTTACATCTACCTTAGATATTATTTCCAAATTATCATCAACTTTATAATCACCATTTATGCACATGATCCGATTGTTTGCCAGGAGCTTTTCATCTATTCCAATGTAAATTATATTCTTGTTGTTTCTCAAAGAGTAATGTTCATCAAAAGATTTTTTATTGATAAAGACTTTTGCCTTTTGATTTACAGATAAAAATGCTCTTAATCCTCCTCCATGATCATAGTGCCCATGAGATATGAATCCTATATCAACTTCTGTCAAATCTACCCCTATTGCTTTTGCATTTTTTATAAAGCAAGGTCCTTGCCCCATATCAAAAATGATTTTTTTTTCACCTGTTTGAATGTGCAGGCTAAGACCGTGTTCAGCTTTTAATAAATCTTGGCCACATGTATTTTCAGATAATACCCTTATAATCATTTGTGCACCTAGCTCTCATTAAAGTATTTCATCGTATTTTGGTAAACCTTTTTTATCTCGTTCGACGCTCTGCAATTTACCTTCCCAAGGCTCATTCCTTTGTTTATAGCTTCTGCCGCATTATCATCATAAGAAATCTTGCCCATGAAGGGTATATCGTTTCTTTTACAATACTCTTCTATTTCAATTGCTTTTTCTAAATTTGTATCGTATTTGTTTATGCAAACCATTATTTTGGTATTAAAACCTTTAGCAGTTTTTATGATCCTCTCCATGTCGCTAATTCCCGAAACTGAAGGCTCCGCTACTATCAAAACCATGTCTACTCCGCTGATTGACGCTATTACGGGGCATCCTATCCCTGGGGATCCATCTATTATGGCAAATGCATCCTTATTGCAGGACTTTTGCATATTTTTCTTCACTTCGGTTACAAGCTTGCCGGAAGTTCCACTGCCCATCTTTAATGTAGCAGTTGAAAATACCCTAGTGTTTTTATAAATGCGCAATTCTCCGGCCACATCGGCTTTAATATCAATAGCATCCTGAGGACATAAAAAAACACAAACTCCACACCCTTCACATCCGAATTCTCCAACATGATAAGCGCCCTTACTGAAGCTTATGGAATCAAACCTACATTTTTTCATGCATAGACCGCATGAGATGCATTTTGATTGATCAATTTCCGCTTTTCCCATACCGAAGTAATTGTTTATCTCTGGTTCTTCCCTGATATGCATCACCAAGTGCAGGTTGGGAGCATCAACATCACAATCTGCAAAAGCCTCTGCATCGGCAAAATCTATGAAGGCACTTGCAACCGTAGTCTTACCGGTACCCCCTTTCCCACTAAGTATCAATAGCTGTCTCATTTTACTTCCTCCAAAATTGCATACAGCAACTCTGTAAACTTCTTGTTGTATGTTTTGTCAACTCTAGATATTATTTCGCCTTGAGAATTTTGTCTTCCCATTTCCTTGTCATAATCGAACTTGCCAAGAATTTTTATATCGTTGTCGTCGCAGTATTTTTCTGCCGGGTTTTCTCCATCGGTGCATTTATTTAAAACTGCTCCAAATGGTATCTTAAATAGATTTACAAGTTCATGTACCATGGCAAGATTATGGACTCCAAACAAAGTAGGTTCAGCCACTAAAACGCAAAAATCAGCATCTTTGATGCTTTCCATGGTCACGCAGGCACTTCCCGGAGGACAATCTATTATTGTTAAATCTTCATGAGATCCTAACTCAAGAAGCCTCTTTATTATGGGAACCCCACTGGCTTTGCCAATACCCATCATCCCACTTAAGGTCTTCGTTTGCTGTGATTTTCCTATTTCTACCTTGCCGATAGCCATATCTTTTTCATAAATTGCCTCTTGGGGACATACCAGGGCGCAACCTCCACAGGAATGGCAGATATCTTCAAGAACTTTGACTTTGTCTTTTAGATAAGCTAGTGCATTGAATCTACAAAACTCTGTGCACTTTCTGCATCCTGTGCACAGATCATGATCTACTACCGGAATCTTGACAGCTACTTTTTCTTCTGCTGTTATCTCAGGCTTAAAGAATAAATGCCCGTTTGGCTCTTCCACGTCGCAGTCGATATATGCACTTGTACCTGCAGCATCTGCTAAATTTACAGACACAAACGTCTTTCCTGTACCGCCTTTGCCGCTCAGAACTGCAATTTTTTTACTTTCCATGATTGTGATATCCGGCATGAATTTCACTCAGAAGAACTAACTTTCCTTTTTCAAACAATTTAATATTTTCCTCTATATCCTCTCCTTGGCTTTCAATTATTTGGATATCTGCCCCTTGAACAACTTCTGCAGCATTTTGTCCACATCTAGGTGTTATTAACCCATCGATATTTTGATCCACTAATAGCTGTGCAGCTTTTATGCCTGCGCCTCCTGCACTCGAAGCAGCGCTATTGTCTATAAAAGACTCTTTTTTTATTTCAGTATCGTATATCATAAACCAAGGCGCTCTTCCAAATGAGCAACATATCCCAGATTTAATATTCTTTTCGTTTACCGGCATCGCTAATTTCATTGTCTACATCTCCTCTTGATCTTTAACAAATTGCCTGCGTCTTCTGCATCTTCCGCATTTTATCTGTTCTTCTCTTTCCTCTTCATCGCAAAGCTTGTAGTCTCCGCCTTCAATCTTGATAATTTTTCCTTCTACTAAAGACAGGGCAAGCTTTCTTTTGCCTTCATTGTAGATTCTCTGGACAGTGGTCCTTGCAACGTTCATTTGATTTGCACACTCTTCCTGCATCATTCCCTCTAGGTCGATTAATCGGATAGTTTCGTACTCCTCAACAGTCATATGTATGATGTCTTCTTCTACGAGTTTCGCATTTAACGGTCCAAATAGATTACTGTCTGGAAGGCAACAAACCTTCCTCCACTTTCTCGGCCTGGGCATCTCATTTCCTCCTTAATCTTCTAGCTTTTTATTTATTTCCCTTAATCTTGCTTCCAATAATTTTTTTTGGCTTCTCAGCTCTTCTTTTGAATCAAACCGGTCCATAAGAGCAAACCTTCTTCTGACATTTCTTTTGAGGCCTTTTCTGCATCCAAGTCCCATCCTTAATCCAAGACCTAAACCTGCAGCTCCGGCGGCTTTTTTAAAAGCTCCAGTTTCCCATGATCCCAACCCTATTCCCGTTAGCGATCCTTGACCTATTGGCCCCGTTCCATCTCTTCTCGGCATTTTAACTCCTCCTTAATCTATCCGAGAAACAAAAATAACCGTTTTTTGTTTCTTGTCCTTAGTTTTAGGCATATGCCCTTTATATATTCATTATACTCTGTTTAGGGCATATGTCAATAACCTTGAAATAAAAAAATCAGACTGCACTTAATAACTCTGCAATCTGATTTATTATCTTTAATTTTTATACTCTTATTTCTATACCAGTATCTCCCCAAGGAATGCTTGAAGTCTTTCGTGCTTGGGATTTTCAAAAATTTCTTTAGGGGCTCCTTCCTCGGCTATCATGCCGTCATGAAGAAATATCACCCTGTCTGCAACTTCTTTGGCAAAGCCCATCTCGTGGGTCACCACGATCATCGTCCTCCCCTCCTGAGCAAGATCTTTCATTACTTTGAGGACTTCACCTACAAGCTCAGGATCAAGTGCCGAAGTAGGCTCATCAAAGAGTATCACTTTTGGTTCCATTGCAAGGGACCTGGCAATGGCTACCCTTTGCTGCTGACCACCTGATAGCATCTCCGGATATACATCCGCCTTGTCAGCTATTCCTACCTTTTCCAACAGTTCAACGGCGAGCTTTCGTGCCTCTTCTTTACCCATCTTCTTCACAGTGACAGGTCCTTCCATGACGTTTTCTGCAACTGTCATATGAGGAAACAGGTTGAATCTTTGAAATACCATTCCCACATCCTGGCGTACTTTATTGATTCCATCCTCGGTCTCTTCAACAGGCTTTCCATCTATCCAGATTTCTCCTTCAGTCTTTTTCTCCAGGTAGTTTATGCACCTAAGAAGCGTGCTTTTACCAGAACCACTGGCCCCTATCAAGCATACCACGTCGCTTTCTTCAACCGTCAAATTGATTCCCTTCAATACCTCCAGGTCTCCAAAATACTTGTGGAGGTTCTTTATCTCTATCATGCTCATATCATCTCACCCCGACTTTCAGTTTTGTTTCAAGTTTTTGCAGCAGCTTGGCAAGTCCCATGGTTATTATCAGATAGTAAGAGGCCGCGACAAAAAATATGGGGAACACGTCAAATGTTGCGGCGACAAACTGCCTGGCAAGAAGCATGGTCTCTGTGATAGTAATTACACTGGCAAGGGAAGAATCCTTTACAGCTATTATAAACTGATTTCCTAGCGCAGGTATTGACCTTCTGAAAGCTTGCGGCAGCACTATCCTTTTAAGTGCCTGTCCTCTTGTCATTCCAAGAGATCTGGCAGCCTCTCTTTGACCGTAATGTATGGACTCGATGGATCCTCTGAAAATTTCACTTATGTATGCTCCATTGTGCAGGGCAAGTCCAATCACCGCTGACGGGAATCTATCTATTTCAATTCCCATCCCCGGAAGTCCGTAGAATATAAACCAGAGTTGCAAAAGCAGTGGAGTCCCCCTTATTATGGTAATGTATATGTTCATTAAAAATGTCAGCGGCTTTTTATTTGCCAGCTTAACGACTGCAACGAAAAGTCCTATCACCGTACCAATTAATATTGAGAAAAAAGCAAGCTGCATCGTGGCAATTACTCCTGGTATAAACCTGGGAGCAAACCTTACCACCGTGTTAAAAAAATCTATTATCGGGTTCATGTTCTTCCTCCTCGTACTGTCTTTTCAAGACAACTAAATCAGTATGCTCCACACATCTGTACTGCATGAAATATACTGATTTGGCCGTCCTTGGCTTTATTTTTTTAAAGCTGATTTCCCCCGCTTCTCTAAGAGAAGCGGGGGAAAATAAGTTTAGTTTTGGATTTCAAGAAGGTTTACTCCAAACCACTTGTTGCTTAGTTCGGCATAAGTTCCATCTTCGATTATCTCAGCCAATGCGTCATTTACCGCGTTTAGCAAATCAGTATCATCTTTTCTTATAGCTATTGCAATTTCTTCAGAGTAAAGCATATCTCCTATTGGCTCAATGTCTACGCCGTATTCAGCCGGCGCCTGTAGCCCAACGAAGATACCTGTGACAAGCCCGTCGCTTCTTCCCTGCTGAACAGCCATGAAGTTGTCTACATCACTTGAGAACTGAAGTATTTCCCCTACGCTGTCCATCTCTTCAAGAGCGTCGTGGAAAGTGGTGCCTGTTACTACTCCGACTCTGCCATCTTCAAGATCGTCAATGCTGGAAAGTCCAGAGCCTACCGGTGCAAAAAACTGAGCTCCGTCATAATAATACGGATCTGAGAAATTTACCTGCTCCAGGCGAGCCTCGGTAATGGCCATACTTCCGATTATCATGTCGAATCTATTTCCTGTAAGGCCACCTATTATGCCATCCCACTCTGTCGTTATGGGAACAGCTACAACTCCCATCTTTTCAGCGATAGCATTGGCTATGTCGATGTCAAAGCCCGCTAGATCCCCATTTTCGTCAATAAAGTTAAACGGGGGATAAGCACCTGTCATGGCAAAAGTCATTTCGCCATCTTCCAAAATCTGTTCATAGGTTGTTTCTGCGCTGCTTCCACACCCTGCAAGCAAAACAACGCTCAGCAAAGCTACAAGCAGTACTGCACTGATCTTTTTCATAAATCTTTTCCCTCCTAATTCCACTATTTTATGCCTTTTGGCATTATAGACATGTAAACTGGTTCGCTTCGTTCACGAAAAGTAAAAGGCACCCTAACTCATATAGAGTTAGGGTGCCTAAGCTTACCTGATTATCAGTTCACTTTATGCCATTTCCCATACCGCTGTGCGTATGTTTGATAGCATAGATTATGACCACTTGATCCTAATCAAACCCCAGTTCTAAGAACAGTTTTTCAGTAAAATTTTCGCCTTTGATCTTCAAATTTTAAGTAGGCGGATCATGGTGACCTTACTGAAACCCACATTGAAAGCAATACGTGAAACAGCTCGAACACCGGCTAGTCATTTTACTTACTTCACTTGTTGCAATAAAACCTGTATTATTTAATTTTAATTGCTTTTTAAATCGGATTTAGTATATCATATTTCTGTTTTTTTGTCAATATGCGCAATTTACATTATTTTCTTATGACAAAGCTCTTCTTTCACGCAATCAATTCATTTCCGAAGCGTTTTTGTAAACCATTGATTTTTCTTTTTCATCTACCGATTTGTCAACCAAATGGGCGATTACAAATATGCCCACCATGCTGGCCCCAAGTCTCGTTAGGGCAAATCTCGTTCCCAAGGCCGATAGCTCAAAGAGGAACATGGGTATCTTTGTAGTTGACCAAGCCCCGAGAAAAATAAGCACATTGGAAAACTTGACGCCTTTTTTCATAAAAACCGCCGCCATGGGAAAAGCACCATAGAGAGGACCGGCCGCCGCAGATCCTAAAAATATTGCCAGCAGTATCCCCTTTGCTCCTGATCCCTTGCCCATAAACCTTATCATAGTCTCACGAGGAACCCAAACATCTAAAAGTCCCAGCAGTATAAATATAGGAGGCAATACTGAAAGCATCTCCCTAAAGCTGAAAATCGTGGTATCCACAGCCTTTTCTCCTGCCGCAGGGTTTATTGCGGCCAGACCTATCGTTACTGCTACCATTACGAAGAAAAATCTATATCTTATCATTATATTTTTCATACTTTACCCGTCACCTTTCCTATGGCAGTGTCAAGTTTGACACCTCGATTATTTATTATAATTTATAAAAATGTTGATTCTTATATCTTAAAAACGAAAAATGCAAATACAGGCTTCGTTACATCTACCGTGATTTTTGCGTTTCACTCACTGTGGTCGCAAACTACTGCAAGACTTATTCATTCATCCATAATAAAACCTTTCGGGGGCTTTTTCACCGGTAATCCTAACAAATGTTTGAAAGTGGGTATTTTTGGGCATAAAGAAAGTATCAGGTAAAATCAAACACCACTCAACAGAATGCAAGATTCGTAGGATGGAAATGATCCTACAAAGGATTCACGTGTTATAGAAAGAAAGGGGATTGTTCAATGAGTAACATGGAACGAAAGCGACAAGTGAATGAAACGGAGGCACCGACGGATACCTTGAGGCGGGTTGTCAACATTCTGCTTTCCTTGGCGGGATTCATTCTTGTCTTCCGATTCGTCTTTTTACTGTTCGGAGCAAATCCGGACAACGGATTCGTCAGCATCATCTACAGAATAACAGAACCTTTTGTGGTACTCTTTAACGGAATTTTTGCTGAAAGCGATATGGGAAACGGCGTATTTGAACCCGCGACCATTATTGTCTTAGTCATTCTTTTAATCGTATCGTGGTTGATTCAGTCTCTTTTTGCAAAGAGAACGGTCCGCAGGCAATAATATACGGCATCGGAGCGAACCAAGGACCGCAAGCCACACAGAGAGAACCGGTACACAAAATGTGACAAGAGAGAAAACCTTGGAAACCTACACTGAGTAAGAACCGGGAATCACCAAAGAACCCAAAGGCCTCAAGAGGTCTCCCAAAGAATGGACCATCAGGCCTCGCAAGTGCAGAATTTCATGAAGCCCGACAAATGGCAGCTTCTTATAATCTTGGACGAAATTCTTGCCAGTCTCTTGCATTTTCCTGACTTTGGTTCTTAAATCGTGAGCCGGAGCTTACTGACCGCCGAAATCTTTGGTTTCGGTTTACTCTTGACTGCCAAATGCTAATCAATGCTAAAATGCTGGGCTTGCGACGCGATAATTCTTCTCTTCTGTTCTTGAGTTTTTCGCCGTCGCAGTCCTTTTTCAGCATTTATTCGTGTTGCCGTCAGGAGCGGCGCTTCTCTTTGTGCCAACTAATCTATGATTCTCAAATCCCCTATTTGGGATATTTCCCCGTCATTCTTTTTCATGGGCTACTTTACACTACCTTTCCTATGATGAAAGCCACTACAAAGGAATAAATAAAGGCAAAGACATTCCTAGCTACTGTAGATTTTTTGCCAAAATATTTTACTTCCATCGGCAACGTAACAACCCCAACCATCATCAAAGACGATACGAAAGCTCCAATCTGCATGTATCCTGCACCACCTTGCAAGAGAAGAGCAGCTGTAGGAAATGCTATAAAGCCCGGTATCAGTGTTACAGCGCCTACCACTGCTGCTATGGCTGTCCCCCTCCATCCGGAAGATCTTCCTATAAGTCTGCTGATAGTGTCCGGATTCATTACCGCCAGCATCACGCCAACCAGCAATACTATTCCTAAAAGTTGGGGCAGCATGTTCTCAAGTGCTTTCCATGCTTTCATTAGGCTCTTTTTAGTTTTTCCCTTATCCTTTATATAAGATAATGACAGAAGTCCCCCTGCCAAAATATAAAATACCGCTGTATGCATTACAATACCTCCTCTTAGTCACACTGCTTTTCATACAGATCCAAAAATTTTTCAATGCGTTTTTTCCTAAATTCAAAAATTTCACGCCATTCTTCAAGGTCTTTAATCCCTTGGGCCGTTATATCGTATACCCTTTTTTTAGGTCCGCCGCCTCCGGCTTCCCAACTGGATTTGACTTGATCTTTTTCTTCCATTTTTCTTAGGGTTCGATAAAGGGTACTTAAATTCATATCATCTGGAGAAAACCCTAAAGGCTCAAGTTGCTCTATAAGCCCGTAACCATGAGCACACTGCTTTTTAAGCAGAAGTAGCAGGCAGGCTTCCAGAAATTTTTCCATTTTATTGCCTTTGCTGTTGCAACAGCAGTTCTTTTTTTCAGGCATTTTTCCCCTTCTTCCTTTTATTTTTTACTATGTGCGTTATGTATATAGTTAGCATGGGTATAGTTTAATAGCTAATAGTTTTTTTGTCAAGATTTAATTGATGAGACTCCCTGTATATTCCATATTTTTGACAAACACTCCGATACATGATATAATTTGACGAGAAATGTTCAAAATGTGAAGTAATTTTGGGTAGTAGCCTAATCGGCGAGCTTGCTTACGTATTCCTTAGAAATGGGATGCGGAATCAAGTAAACTGGTTGGAATAGGGGAAATCCAAAGTGAAAAACAATCCATTTACGTTATTTGGAACTGGGGCTTGTGCAGGATCATATGGTCATGCAATATACTATGGAAGCATGGTATAAAGTGAGTTGATATTCAGCGAAACTTAGGCACTCTAACTCTGAAAATTCAGAGTTGGGGTGCCTTTAAATATTTGGCCAACCAACCGGCCCTACTACAACCTGAAAAGACTATGTTTTACATCGAAAGGAGAAAACATGCAAGAAACTATTAATATTACGAAAGACAGAATCAACAATGAGGAAATATCAAAAATACTGCTAGACAAATGGTACGACTGGAAGTGGCAGCTTAAAAACAGCATCCACAAGGTCGAAACAGTGGAAAAGATTTTAGGAGTAACTTTTTCAGATAAAAAGAAACAAGCGATTAAGACTACAATAGAAAAATTTCCAATGTCTGTAACTCCCTACTATCTATCACTGGTGGATACAGACGATCCTGAAAACGATCCGGTATTCAAGCAGTGCTTCCCTGATATCAGGGAACTGAGCTTGTCGAACTGCGACATGTCCGATCCACTTCACGAGGACAAGGACAGCCCCGTTGAAGGAATCACGCATCGTTATCCAGACAGGGTCTTATTTCATATAAGCAACGTATGTGCGATGTATTGCAGGCACTGTACCAGAAAAAGAAAGGTTGGAGACGTTGATTCCATACCTTCAAAGGAAGTTATCTTAAAGGGCATCGAATATTTAAAGAACACGCCTCAGGTAAGAGACGTCCTTATATCAGGTGGAGATCCTCTGATGCTATCAGACGATTACCTGGACTGGATACTAAGCCAGCTTTCAGAAATACCACATGTGGAAGTCATTAGAATAGGCTCTAGGATGCCGGTAGTGCTTCCTTATAGAATTACAGACGAGCTGGTGGAAGTACTAAAAAAATACGACAACATCTGGCTGAACACCCATTTTAATCACCCGAGAGAAATAACGGGCTCATCTAGGAGAGCTCTTAAGAAGCTGTCAGGGGCGGGAATCCCTCTGGGAAATCAATCTGTTCTTCTAAGAGACGTAAACGACTGTCCGAGAATCATGAAGAGACTGGTTCACAAACTGACAGCAAATAAGGTTAGACCTTACTACCTGTACCAGTGCGACCTTTCCGAAGGTCTGGAGCACTTTAGGACAAATGTAGGAAAAGGCATAGAAATCATGGAGAACCTACGGGGACATACAAGCGGATTTGCCGTGCCTACATACGTTATCGATGCTCCCGGTGGTGGAGGAAAGATTCCTGTTATGCCGTCGTATCTGATATCCTGGTCTACAAATAAGGTCATCCTTAGAAACTACGAGGGTGTAATAACCACCTACAAGATGCCTGATGACTACAAGCACAATGAGTGCGATCTTGAGTGTGAAAACTGCAACCTTACGCTTAAAACCGAGAATGACGATTTAGAATATAAAACAATCGGCATCTCAAAGCTTCTAAGCGACTACGAGGAAGAAATAACATTAACGCCGGAAAACCTTGAAAGGGATACCCGAAATAGTGGAGATGCATCTTAAATGGGAGATAAAGTAGAATTTTTAGGCCATAGTCTGATACAACACGGTAAAGACAACGACAGGATTTACCTTATGAAATACGACTACAGGGACGAGACTAAAATTATAGACAGCCTTAAAGATTTGGCGGACAAATACAGCTATTCGAAGATTTTTGCAAAAGTTCCGCTCAATAAAGAAAGCATATTCCTTACTGCAGGATATACTCGTGAAGCCAAGATTCCAAACTACAAAAGCGGCGAGGAAGACTATGTTTTCTTGGGCAAATATATGGACCATGCAAGGGGACTGATTAACGACAGCGCTCTCCTGGATGATGTTCTGGCAACTGCAAGATCAAAAGCGAAAGTCGATCCGCCTCCACTGGAAGATGGACATGTGATTAAGAAATTGACAAAAGAAGATGCCCCTGAAATGGCAGGGCTTTACAAAAGAGTCTTCAAAACATATCCATTTCCTATACACGATGCAGATTATCTAATAAAAACCATGGAAGAAAACATCCATTACTACGGGATATTCCAAGGCAAAAAGCTTGTCGCCTTGTCTTCAAGCGAAACCGACCCGGAATATAAAAACTGCGAAATGACCGACTTTGCCACCTTGCCAAATTATAGGGGCAAGAAATTCGCTCTCGTTCTTCTCTTTGAAATGGAAAAGTCCATGAAAGCCCTCGGCTTTAAGACTCTATACACCATAGCACGGGCCAAGTCCCACGGAATGAATGCAACATTTGCAAAGGCCGGCTATGCTTTCGGCGGGATGCTGATAAACAACACCAACATTTCAGGAGACATCGAAAGCATGAACGTGTGGTACAAAATAATTTAACTATCAAAAGGAACAGCCAAAGCTACACGCTCTGGCTGTCCTTTTTTTAATCTAATATTATCGTCTTGCCGATTTTCATCGACTCTTTAACATCTATTATTCTTTGGTTTTTCGATCCCCTGAATTTCAGCATAAGATCTTTGTTTTCCAGTTCAAATTTCCCGTCTACAAGAATATCAGTGTTTAGAATAAGGCTTTTCCACCCTTTGTCTCTTTCGGATTTTTCAAGTATCTCTTCATATCGATAACCTGAATAAGCCATCACATCGTAACCCATATCCTTCGTTCTTGCAGCAAGCAGCCCCATCTTGTCTGCCTGCTCAAAGGGTTCCCCTCCGCTTAAAGTTATACCGTCAAGCAGCGGGTTTTTTCTCATGCGACTTATGATCTCATCAATCGATATGAAACTTCCTCCATTAAAATCATGAGTGTGAGGATTATGACACCCGGTGCAGTTATGACTGCAGCCTTGAGCAAACACAACGAACCTTATTCCCGGACCGTCAACAAAAGACTCTTCTACTATTCCCGCTGTCCTAATCATATTCCCTTCACCTTCCTAAGAGGCTCCGTGCTTTATTCTGTCATGCACCTCTGCCTTTTTAGCATCGTTGAACCTGTCTAGAGTTCCTACGAGATATCCTGTTATCCTTCTGATTCTTTCAAAGGGTATATGATCTTCCTTCCTGCCACAGGACGGACAAACCTCACCTATCATTCCCGTATATCCGCAAACAGAATCTCTGTCGACAGGATGGTTTATCGATCCATACCCCACTCCTGATTCCTTCATGGCCCTGACGATTTTCTCAAAGGCTTCAAGGTTATTTGAAGGGTCGCCGTCTATTTCTACATATGTGATATGACCGGCATTGGTCAGTTCATGATACGGTCCTTCTATAGATATTTTTTCAAATGCGCTGATCTTATGATACACGGGCACGTGGAAGCCGTTGGTGTAGTACTCCCTATCGGTAACTCCCGGTATAATTCCGTATCGCTTTTTATCCATCCTCACAAACCGACCAGCCGTACCTTCTGCCGGACTTGCGATTAAAGTGTAGTTTAATTTTTCTCTGTTGCTGGCTTCATCCATTCTATTTCTCATGTGGGATATTATCTCGATACCTAGCTTCCTAGCAATATCAGATTCACCGTGGTGATTTCCCGCAAGGGCCTTTAAGCACTCCGCAAGTCCTATAAAGCCTGTAGAAAGTGTCCCGTGCTTGATGATTTCCCTTATCTCGTCTTCGGGGCCCAACTTGTCAGAATCTATCCATATTCCTTGTCCCATAAGGAATGGAAAGTTCTTAACCTTCTTTTGTGCTTGGATTTCGTATCGTTCCCTTAGCTGTGCGATTACCAGGTCGATTTTTTCGTCAAGAAGCTTGAAAAACTCCTGCTTATCTCCCTTGGATTCTATGGCAATAGCCGGAAGGTTTACAGTGGTAAAGCTTAGGTTTCCTCTGCCGTAGGTTATCTCCCTATCCGGATCGAAGGTGTTTCCTATGACCCTTGTCCTGCAGCCCATGTAGGCAATTTCAGTTTCCGGCCTTCCCTCTCTGTAATACTTCAGGTTAAAAGGTGCATCTATAAAGGAAAAGTTGGGGAAAAGCCTCTTTGCGCTGACCTTGCAGGAAAGCTTGAATAGATCGTAGTTCTTATCTTCCTTGTTGTAGTTTATGCCTTCCTTTACCTTGTATATCTGAATCGGAAAAATCGGAGTTTCTCCGTTTCCAAGTCCGGACTCTGTAGCAAGGAGAAGGTTCTTTACGACCATCCTGCCCTCAGGAGTGGTATCAAGGCCATAGTTGATTGAGCTAAAAGGTATCTGAGCACCAGCTCTGCTGTGCATTGTGTTAAGGTTGTGAACAAAAGCCTCCATCGCCTGATATGTGTTTTTTTCTGTCTCTATAATGGCATTCTTGCCTGCAAATCTTTGAATCTTTTTTGCCAAAGCTTTATCCGGCGCTATTTTTTCAAGCTCTTTGAGCTCTTCTCCAAGGTACTCTCCGTTGTCTTCCAAGGTAGGGGAAAGATTTTTTTCTTTCTTTAGCTTTTCTTTTATCTTTATAGCTACATCCATCGAATCCTCAATATCCAAAAGCAGACTCATGGCTTTAGAAAGGTTTACGAAGTAGCATTTCTCATATGTCTTCTTAACCCCTGCTGCCATTGCATAATCAAAGTTAGGTATGCTCTGTCCTCCATGTTGATCATTTTGATTAGACTGTATGGCTATGCATGCGAGGGCTGAGTAGCTGTGTATGCTGTTTGGCTCCCGCAAAAATCCGTGGCCTGTGCTAAATCCGTTTTTAAATAGCCTGTCCAAGTCGATTTGGCAGCACGTGGTCGTTAGGGTCAAAAAATCCATGTCGTGAATATGTATCTCCCCTTTATTGTGAGCCTCAGCATGATCCTTGTTCAGCACGAACATTTCATAAAATTGCTTTGCTCCCTCTGAACCGTATTTCAGCATCGTGCCCATTGCTGTATCTCCATCTATATTTGCGTTTTCACGCTTTAAATCGTTGTCCTTTGCATCCTTGAAGGTAAGATCCTCATATACCTTCATAAGCCTTGTATTCATCTCCCTGACCTTTGTTCTGTCAGCTCTGTATAAAATATATTTCTTCGCCGTTTTGGCGTGACCTTCTTCAATGAGGACTTTTTCCACGCTGTCTTGTATCTGTTCCACTGTGGGTATTTTAGTATTTAGGTCAGTTTGGACATAAATCGCCACTTTTTCAGCTAATTCCATGGCCATATCGTAGTTGTTTCCTTCAACTGCGCTTGCAGCCTTATATATGGCATCTGCAATCTTGCCTATGTTGAAGGGAACCTCCCTGCCGTCTCTTTTTTTGATTTTTGTTATCATCATTATCTCCCTTGTTTTTGATATTTGCCAATAAAAAAACTCCAGACAAAGGTCGGAGCAGTCGAAAAAGACAACGCTTCGCACCCTCTATCGTCCGTAGAGTATCGGCGCTACTCCCTTTGGCAGGTCTTCTGACTTAGTTTCATCGTTCCGGCAGCCTTCCCCTTTCAGGTGGCTATTTGCCAAAACTCATCCATTACAGCGGCGGGACCGTGCAGGAATCACACCTGCTTCCCTTTTCATCCGCGCTTGCAGCGCAGACACCAAATGTACATATATTGTTTGAATTATCATATCACGCACTATATGTTGTGTCAATAATAATGCAGCGTTATTTAAGCACACAAGAAGATCAAATCTTCTTTTGATAAGTTACAGGTGGTGATATAATTTAGTTAAGAGGTGCTCATCACACCTAAAATATTGGGCTCGTACATTATACCAGCTCGAGGGGGATGTAACAATGAAAATGAAAAAGTTTTTGGTTTTTTTGCTTGCAGCATTGCTGATTCTGAGCTTAGCAGCCTGTGGGGGCAATGGGGACACAAATGGATCGCAAGTTACCGACAACGGTGAAGGCTCATCAGAATCCGAAGAAGATATAACCTTTGAAGATTCCTTAAAAGCAGAAGGCATCTACGAAAACTATTATTTCGAGATGGAGGTTAATGTAAATGGGGAAGACTTCCCTACCAGCCAACTCTGGTTTTTAGGTGGAGACATGAAGTTCGAGAACCAGGATCAGGCCATTTTCATTAAGCCTTCAGAGGAACAGATGGGTATTTATACCAAGGAAACGAACCAGCTGGTCTTGATGCCCATATCCGAAAACGAAGATTTTTACACGCCTTTTATAGCCGCCGACGAGATCGAAGAAGAAGTTTATGAGGGTATTTTATACAAAGGTTCTGAAACCTTGGACGGGAAAACCGTGGATGTATTTGAATACGATGCCATGGATGTTTATGCAAAGTACTACATATGGAGGGACACTGGAATAATTGTTAAAATGATAGTCCACTCCGATGAATACGAAAGCGAATACTACTTTAGGAACATGAGAGTAAATGAGCTTACTGCCGATGACCTGGCCTATCCTGAAGATGCGGAAATTATGGATATGAGCGAGTTTCTTGTGCAATAAAAAAAGCGCGTACGCGCTTTTTTTATTCCATACCCGGCTTTAAGACGACCTTTAGCGCCCTTCCGGATTTTATCTCTTCAATACCCTTTACCGCATCTTTTAGAGGAAGCACGTGGGTGACAAACCCATCCACGTTTATCATCTTGCCTGCCACGATATCAAATGCCTTCTTGAAATTGTTTGGACCATATGCAAATGAGCCAAGAACAGAAAGCTCGTTGTAGTGTATCTTGTTGCTGTCAAGAGTGGTATATGGGTTTTCGGCGCTTACGCCCCCAAACAGAACCAGCCTACCCCTTTTTCTTAAAAGGTCGATGCCCTGTGCCTGGGTCTCCACGGAAGGTGTGGCAGATATGACCACGTCCACGCCAAAGCCTTCAGTAAGCTTCATAACCTCTTCCTGCAAGTTGGTTTCCTTGGAATTTATAAAGTCTGTTCCGCTGAACTTTTTTGAAAGCTCCAGCCTGTTTTCATTTATATCGATCATTATTATTTTTTTTGCGCCTCTTAGCTTAGCAATCTCAGAATGGAGACACCCGATAGGACCTGCACCGAAAATGGCAACTGTCTCTCCTAAAGTCACATCTGCAAACTCTTGGGAGTTGATTACAGAAGACAATAATTCCACGATTACGATATCATCGGTTGATACTCCATCAGGAATCTTGATTACCTGTCCACGCTCAAGCCCTATTCCGGGTACCACCATGTAATCTGCAAAGCCGCCTTGAATCTGGTGCCCGTACGTCAATCTGTCGGAGCACAGATGCTGCCAGCCCTTCTGGCAATACCAGCATTTGCCGCAAGGCAAAACGGGATTTACGATAATTTTTTCTCCCTTTTCAAAGCCTTCTACCTCAGAACCTACTTCCACTATCGTTCCTGCATTTTCATGCCCAAGAATACATGGATAAGTCACGTGATGGTGGCCGTGAAAATACGTTCTCACATCCGAACCGCAAAGCCCCACAGAATCGACTTTCAATAACAGCCCATCCTTAGGACATTTAGGCATTTCCACGTCTTTGTATACAAACTTCTCCTTGCCTTCCAAAACCAAAGCTTTCATCTTCTCACCCCATATATTATATTTATCTATGCGTACGTTCTTCCGCCGTCCATAGTTATGACCTCACCATTTATATACCCCGCCATGTCCGATGCTAAAAAGGCAGTAAGATAACCTACCTCCTCAGGCTCGCAAAGTCTCTTGACAGGCACGCTTTCGATCTTTGATTTTAAGTCTCCAGTCTTTCTGTTAATCAAAAGCTCGGTATTAACCATAGTCACAGCAATTGAATTGGTCCTTATATTGTATTGGCCGTAATCTTTTGCAAGGTTTCTGGTAAATCCTAAAAGCGCAGATTTGGATGCAGCGTAATGGGCGCCTCCACCGGCCCCTGTATACATGCTTGTTGAGGAGATGTTTATGATAGTACCCCCGTTTTCCTTCATTAGGGGAAGGGCGAACTTGGTGCAGTAGAACGTTCCAAACAGGTTCACTTCAAAAATCTTTTGTATGTCCTCAACGGGAAGATCCTCAAGATTATATTCGGTGGTAGTTCCTGCGTTATTCACCAAGATATCTAGCCTGCCGTATTTTTCCTTAATGAAATTTAACATGTCCTCAACCTTTTGTGGATCGGTAACATCCCCTTGAATAATGGGGGTGTCTCCGCCTATTTCCTTTGCAACTTCCAGGGCGGCTTCTTTATTCGTATTATAGTTGATTATTACCTTTGCACCCGCTTGAGCCAGTGTTTTTGCACAGGACTTTCCTATGCCCCGGGAAGAACCTGTAACAAAGGCTATTTTGCCTCGTAAATCTATCGCCAGCATATCATTCTCCTCAAATAAATTTATTACATATGATCATTCTGATTACAATAGTAACAATTAAATATGTGTAAGTCAATGAAATGGGAAGATGTTTTTGTGCTTTTTTAACTCATATAATCAAAAACCCCGGATAAAGCATCCGAGGTCAAAGAGTTAGTCGCATTTTTTAATTAAAGTTTGCGAAAATATCATTCCTAAAATACAAAGTCCAATTATTAAGTAAAACACTGCATGATAATCGTGAACGGCATCGAGAAGCATCCCTGAACCAGTAACACCGGTTATAGCTCCTACCCCGTAGGCAGTAAAAACGACTCCGTAGTTTTGGCTATAGTGCTTGGTCCCGTACATGGAAAGGGTAGAAGCAGGGGCAATTGCAAGCCAGCCGCCGAGGTTAAACCAAAATATTGAAAACCCCACCAAAAACCTTATAGTTGTCCCTTCACCTGCAGCAATCATTATCCCCGCAGCTACTGCTATCATCACGTATGAAAAGAACATCGCTTTTTTTGCAGACAGCCTATCTGTAAGCCAGCCATAAAAGGGCCTTCCAATGCCATTGAAAACGGCGAATATGGTCATCAAAAATGCCACCTGGTGGGCATCAAGGCCTATCATGTCCACTCCTACATTGCTTGTCATTCCAATTATCATAAGTCCTATCATCGTGCCTATGAGAAAGCTTAGATAAAGACCTTTGAATCCTTTGGATTTAATCATCCGCGACGTGTCGACCTGGTCCTTGTCAGTCGATTGATTGGAAGCGCTGCTCCCGTCTTTTATTCCAGTGTCCTTTGGCGACTTTATGGGCATGCTAAGCAGGGGCATTATAATGCCGAATGAAACCCCCAGTATCACGAAGGTATCCGTTACCCCTTTAATCTCGATAAGCGTCCTCAGGAGCGGCGCTGTGACAAGAGGAGACAATCCAAAGCCAATAAGCACCAATCCTACCGCCAGTCCTCTGTTTTCAGGAAACCACTTGGCAACTATCGTCATAGGCGATCCATATGCTATACCCACGCCGGAGCCTATAATGACGCCATAAGTAAGGGTGAGCATATATATATTGGTGGCAAAAGATGACAGTACCCATCCCAGGGCCACAAGCACAGAACCAATGGTAATTGTTACCCTGGGGCTCACCTTGTCCAGGTACTTGCCCGACAAGAGCATGAATATAGCATAAAATGCCAGTGATGTCATATAAGGAAGCCCGCTTTGAGTCGAACCTATGTTAAACAGCTCTTCGATTGGACTTCTTATAACACTCCATGAATATACTGTTCCCAGGCACATCATAATCAATATTCCCAACAAAACATAAATCCATCTTTTTTTTGGGTTATTTACATTTATATCCGTAACTTTTTCCATTCAAGACCTCCAAAAATCAATTTTGAAAACCGTCCCGTTGAAATATCAGACGTCCCGATTTTTATCTTGCGCTATTTTATCATCAAATTCATAAATATACAAGTATATTGAGTACGTATAAAAACCTCTGTCGTTGTATTTTTCTTTAAAAAAAGAGATCCTGTCATTCCAGAATCTCATTTCCCTTTTCCTTTAATCTTTCATTCACTTCATCTCGAAGAAGGGAATAAATCAGCGCAAACGTCGGCACCCCCAAAAGCATGCCTGTTATCCCGAATAAACCCGCCCCCAGGATAATGGATACCAAAACCCAGAGCCCCGGAAGCCCTACAGTATTTCCTACGATTCTAGGTTTTATTATATTGCCGTCAACCTGCTGCAGCGCAAGTATAAAGAACATAAAAACCAAAGCTTTGACAGGATCTACAATGAGTATTATAAATATCCCGGGAACAGCTCCAATGAATGGACCGAATATGGGAATTATATTCGTTATGCCTATTATCACGCTTACCAAAAGAGGAAAAGGCATCTGAAAGGCATTCATGCCTATAAAGCAGATTATCCCCACTATCAGTGAATCTATCACGTTACCTGTTATAAATCTGTTGAAGATATAATTTGCCCTGTGGCTTATTTCGATAGTCCTGACAAAATATTTATCCGGGCAAAAAGCCTTTGTTATCCTGTTCATCTGTCTTATCAGAAGGTCTTTTCCGTAGAGAAGGTATACTGAAATTATAAGGCCGATTAGCCAGTTGTAAATTCCTGATGTCAATCCCATAAGATAATCACCCACGTATGGCAATATCTGCGTCAACAGCTCTGTTGCACGATTGGAAATATTGGACCAAAAATCACTGTCATACCACTCGATCATCTGCTCCACTCCAAAGGTATCATCCAAGTATATAGCCCAGTTTTCCAAGGTCTCCAAATAAAAGGGTATGTTTTGGATAAGCTGAGTGATGCTGCTTATCAATTGAGGTATGATGAATCTGAATAAAAAAGCAAGAGTGATTATGACCGCCAAATATGTGGATAGTATGGACAGGGCCACAGCTGCCTTTTTCGAGGTTTTCCCCTTCGCTTCAAGAGGCTTGAAAACCCTCTCTCTAAAGCTCTTGTATGGCATGTTCAGAAGGTATGCCAGCACCAAGCCGTATATGAACGGGACTGCTATTGAATGCAGCCTCCCCAACACACTAAACACAGACTTAATATTTGTAAGGGCAATAAACAAGGTAATGCCGTATGTTATTATAAGAAAATACTGTTTGAATTTTATTTTGTCCATAGGAAAGTCCTTTCCTGAATCATCAAATATAAATACCCAATCAATACTATTCATTATACATTACCCTGCTCGGTGCGTAAACTATGCTATAGTAAAAAAACTTTGGCCACTGCTGGATTCAGCACATGACCAAAGAATGTCATAATAAAAAATCTTCCCTTTTAGGAGCAAATATATCAAGAAGCACGGAATCTTCCAGTGCTACTACTCCATGAACGATATTTGGAGCAACATAATAGGTGTCTCCGGCTTTTACTACTACCTTGCTTCCTTCTTCCTCATATTCAAAAGAGCCTGATATTACGTAGCCTATTTGCTCATGAGGATGTGAATGAAGAGCTCCTATAGATCCTTTTTTGAATTTAAGTTCGCAGCACATTAGGTTGTCGCTATAGGAAAGAACTTTTCTAACTACGCCCTCGCCCACATTTTGCTGCAAAATCTTATCGTTTTCTGTATACATATCCTAGCCACCTGCTTTTTTTGCTAGAAACTGTTTACCGGGTTTAACGGCTTGTTTCCGCTGATTACATTGACAGCTTCTATAGCTGCCTTAGATTGGACTGAATTTATGGCTTGCTCGCTGTACCAGGCTATGTGGGGAGTTGCTATGACGTTGTCCAAGTTTAGCAGCTCGTTATCTTTGGTGATCGGTTCGACCTCAAATACGTCAAGACCTGCACCGGCTATCTTCTTCGCCTTTAACGCTTCAATCAAGTCGGCTTCGTTAATTACCGGACCTCTGGCTGTATTTATAATATATGCAGTCTCTTTCATTTTATCAAAGACGTCTTTGTTGAATAGATGAAGGGTATCATCATTTAAAGGACAATGGACGGATATAAAGTCGCTTTTTGTGCACAAAGTATCAAAGTCCACCAACTTCACGCCATTTTCTTCTGCAAGCTTTTTATCCACAAAAGGATCATAAGCCAGTATCTCCATATCAAATCCCTTCATTTTTTTTGCCACAGACATGGGAATCCTTCCCAGACCCACGAGCCCTAAAGTGCTTCCTGCCATACGGTAAAGAGGTATTATGGAATCATAGCTCCAGTCACCCTTTTTCAGAGCCCCATCGATAGTTATCAGCTTCTTAGCAAGTGCCATAATCATCGCGATTGCATGGTTTGCTACTTCATCTATGCCATAATCCGGAACGTTGCATACATAAATGCCTTTTTGGGATGCAGCCTTTGTATCTATGTTGTTGAAACCTATGCCGTACTTGATTATTACCTTGCATTTTTCCATATGGGAAATTACTTCCTCGTCGATATCAGCATACTGAACTATTACAGCATCAGCTTCTCTGACAGCTGATATTACATCCGATTTCTCCTTACTATTATAGACCTCCAAGGCAAATCCGGCTTCCTCAACTATTTTTCTTTCGTTATCCACATTTTCATATTGATAATCTGTTATGACGACCTTTTTTCCTACCATCTAAACTACCTCCCGTATCGATTTGTTCTGCTCTGCTATCAAGTATGCTCCTACAGCTGACAAGGGCATGTTACCTTCAGGAGTGAAGGACACTACCTTTGCAAAGGAATTGTCATGCTCGAATATGTCAAGCAAAGCCTGCTGCAATGGATTCTTGCCCGAAACTACAACTGTGGTATTTCCATCCGCCTTGACTGCATCAGAGGCTTTTATCGCCGCCACGTCATCTTGCAATACAGCTCCTAGGATGAAGTTGGCCATATCTTCATTGCTTCTTGCCGCAAATAGATTTAAGATCCTTGCCGAAAAGCAAGTACGTCCCAGCCCAACTTTTTTTGCAGTTTCGTATCCAAGCAGCAACATGTCCTGGTTATATGTATCCTCCTGAACAAACTTTCTGCCCACGGCATCGGCTATGATAGTATTGTTTGTTATTGACGATATCAGCTCGCCGGCTATAGAAGTAAGGCAACCTGTCATATTGCCGTTTTCATCCACAGCAACAAATTTGGTGTGGGAGCCCGGCAAAACCAGCAGCATCTTGTTGTTATCGTGAAGTCCGTCGATTATCGCACAGCTTTCGACCTCTTCACCTCTCATTATATCCATAGCTTCAAAATTTGAAACATCTATTTTGTCTCCCGAATTTTTTACGCCGGGGATGAACCATATGGGCAGCGGACAGATTTCTTCCAGCAACACCGGTTCGATTGCCTCTACAAGGTCCTTTATTCCGGCAGGAGCTACCAAATGCGGAATCTCGACAAGGCCCACGTTTGATGTAATCATACCGCTTGCTATTACCCAACCGATATCATCAAAGCCTATGTTTTCAGTCTCCAGCAACTCCAGCAAGCATCTTTTAACTGCAGCCTTAAGCTGGTGGTTATTTCCGTCAATAGCTGTATTTCTTACTCCTACCGGGCTATTGGAAACAGCAAGCATTGTTTTTTCTTCATTCCATAAAATAGTCCTGGTATTGGTTGTTCCCGTATCAATGGTAATATTATATTTTTTCATTTTTTACTCTCCTCGCCGGATACTTTGGATTATATGACTGATTCAATAAGTTCTTTGAAAAGCTCACGGCTTACAGGACGGGGGTTGGTCTTGATATGTCCCATGGAACCTTGAATGTTGTCCAGCATATATTCAACATCTATCTTATCTTTTGATACATATTCAGTAAGTTTTTCGGGAGCATTTATAGCCTTTGCTATAATTCTTAACTTTTCTATTCCCTCCAAGGCAATCTCTTTGTTTTTCTTTCCATCTTCTTTTACGCCGAGCACCTTTGCGATTTCTGCGTATTCTTCCAAAGCGTATTCAAGGTTCAGTTCCATGGAAGGTATCAAGCATATGGAGCATGCTTCACCGTGAGAAATTTTGTGTATCGCACCCATAGGCTGTCCCACGATATGGGCAAGACACGTGCCTACAGATATCGCGCATCCCGCGAAATAGCTTCCTAAAAGCATATTTTCTCTTGCTTGTATATCATTAGGATCGTTATACACCTTCACGATATTGTCTGCCAATAATTTTAACGCCTTCAACGAGTACATCTTTGACACTTCATTTGAGAAAACAGAAACATAGGATTCAATTGCATGAGTAATAGCATCTATCCCGGTGAAAACAGTTACTTTAGGAGGCAATCCCACAGTAGTCATTGGATCAAGTATTGCTGTTTGCGCTATCATCGAAGTGTGATAAATCGCTTTTTTCCATCCCTTTTCCTTGTTGTATATGACGCTGACTTTAGTAGCTTCGGCACCAGTACCTGCTGTGGTTGGAACAGCTATATAAAACAAGGGAAGCTTTTCGACTTCTTTTCCACCCAGTTGATAATCTATAGTCTTTCCACCGTTGGCCGCTATCATCGCTATGGTTTTTGAAGCATCGATCACGCTTCCACCTCCGACAGCAACTACGCTGTCGCAGTTTTCTTCCAGGCATAATGCAACGCCGTTATCTATGACTTCCAGATCAGGTTCTGCCTGAATTTTGTCATAGATGGAATACTCCATGCCGCTTTTTACGATTGAGTCGATTATTTTTTTAACACAATCCGCATTTTGGTTATACACAACCAACAAAACCTTCTTTTTTTCATTCCATTTCAGTATTCCACCAATTTCGTCAATTGTATCTTTTCCTACCAGCACTTGTCTGTTCACAACAAAATCTATCATTATAACTGCTCCTTATATTTTATATTTTTATAGCATCTGAAAATCTTTTTGCTTCAGCGCTAATCAAGTCATATCTGTCGTCTTTAATATATTTAAGATTCACCAAGTTGCCTCCGATGCCGACACCACAAGCTCCTGCTTCCAGAAACTCAGCTATATTATCAGGATTTATTCCTCCCACCGCCATCATAGGTATGTGCCTTAAGGGCCCTCTTACTGCTTTTAGATAAGATACTCCAAACATGCCCGCAGGAAAAAGCTTGACTATGTCTGCACCAAATCCATGCGCCGCCACTACTTCACTGGGAGTCATCGCTCCAGGTATAGAGACCATTCCAAGCTCTTTTGTTTTTGTTATTACTTCCTTAGATACATTGGGAGATATTATGAAAGAGGCTCCAGCGTTTTGGGCATCACAAACTTGTTTTTCCGTTAGAACAGTCCCTGCACCAAGCACTACTTGCGAATCGAATGTTCTTTTCAATATGTGGATACTTTCCAGTGTTTCTTGCTGACCTCTTTCGCTGCAATTGTCGAATGTAACTTCCATGCAGCAAATACCGCCTTTTAGCAATGCATCTGCCAAAGAGGCCATCTGAGTAAGTTTCACTCCCCTGATTATTGCGATGATCTTGTGTTCGTACAATTGTTCTATAGTCTTTTTCATTTTCATCTACCCTTTTGAATTTCACTTCTGATTTTCGCCGCTCTATCCTGAAGCTCGGTTTCCTCTAAGTAATTATCATTACCGGTCAAACTGAAGGGCGCTCCCCAACAATACTCGTCTTTTTTCTTGGGTACAATGTGATAATGAAGATGCGGAACTCCGTCTCCGTATATCCCGTAGTTCATTTTATCCGCTTTAAACATATCGTTTATTACCTTTGTTACCAGCGACACTTCCTCAGTAAAGCCAATCAACTCTTGTTTTTCAAGCTCAAAGAGTTCTCTCTTGTGATCTTTGTAAGCTACTACGCATCTGCCTGGAAAATTCTGATTTCTTATCAGGTAGACATCTGAGTAAGCAAGATCAATTACCTTGACCATCAATTCATTCAGCTTGTCTGATTTTTCGCAGTAAAAACAATTCTCCAAATCTACTCCTCCTCTTGCTTATATGTAGTTTTCTCTTTTTTTGAATATATGCTTGATCAACGGAACCACTATAGCCAATGCAGCCAATGTCAGCAAAACTGCAGATATCGGGTTTGTAAAAAACGCTGTATATGAACCGTTGAACATGGCCATCGACCTTCTAAAGTTGCTCTCCGCCATATTTCCAAGAAGCAATCCAAGTATTATCGGACCTAGTGGATAGTTCATCTTTCTGAAGAAGAATCCTGCAAAACCGCTTATGGCCATTATCACCACATCAATATATGAAGAGTTCATCGAAAACGCGCCTACAACACAAAATACTATAACAGTCATCCAGATAAGCTCTTTTTTTACATTTAAAATGATGTTGCAATGCTTAGCCGACAACAACCCGATGATCATTATCAATACGTAAGCTACCATCATCAACATTATGAAAGTATGGACAAATGCGGCATTTTCTGAAAACAAGGATGGTCCCGGATCCATTCCGTACATCATCAATGCACCAATCAGAACTGCAGATACTGCTTCTCCAGGAACTCCTAGCGTCATCATCGTAATCAGCGCGCCTCCAAGAGCCGCATTGTTTGAAAGAGAGGTTACAGCTACACCTTCTACTGAACCCTTGCCAAACTCTTCAGGTTTTTTTGAAATTCTCTTGGCCTGATCCCAGCTGATTATTCCGCTGATATCTCCACCGGCTCCAGGTATTATGCCGACAAAAACCGAAATTATCGATGCTATTACAGACCCGGGCATGCAGGCTTTGAACTCTTTCCATGTGGGAAAGATCCTTCCAAGACATGTTATTCTTTCAACTTTTTCCAGATTAGCCCCATCATACATCTGGGTCCAGATTTCACCTAATCCAAACAACCCTATCATAACCGGAATAAACGAAATCCCGTCGAACAACTCTGTAACACCCAATGTGAATCGGGGTGTTGAAAACATTGGATCTGCTCCAACTGTGGATAAAAGAAGACCTAGATACCCTATCATCAATCCCTTTATTATCGACTTCCCTGAGACGCTTACCATCATGGCCAGTCCAAATATCGCTATTGCAAAGTATTCGGTAGGGCCAAACTTCAAGGCAAATCTGGCTAAAGGAAATGCAGCCAAGGCAAGAACCAATGTTCCAAACCATCCGCCAATACAAGAGAAAATCGTATTGAGTCCAAGGGCCAAGCCCGGTTGCCCCTTTTGGGTCATTGCATAGCCGTCAAAGGTGCTTGCTATCGATGCCGGAGTTCCCGGTGTGTTTATAAGTACCGCCGATATGCCTCCTGCGAATATCGCGGAGTTAAATACTCCTATCAGCATTGCAAAACCTTGATCCGGCCTTAGCCAAAACGTAACCGGAGTAAGTATGGCTACCGCCATTGTCGCGGACAAGCCCGGCAAAACGCCGATGACATATCCCGCTAAAACGCCCAGTATCAAGAAAATCAATACGGATGGCGAAAAAACACCTATTAATGATTCAATCCATTCCATAACTTCGCCTCCTCACAAAAGAATTCTGAATGCCTGGGTAAAAAGCATGTATATCCCTACACTAAAAACAACAGAGTATATTACAGAAAACAAAAGCTTGAGCTTAAGCACTCTACACATGGCAAGTAAAAAAATGATTGTTTTTATCAAAAAGTGAACATGATTCCATGATATTATGTAAAGTACGAACAGAGACATACAGATGCCCACAGTTTTTAAAATATCTTTATTTCCGTCTTTAAGCTCAAAATAATGCACATTGTTCTTAATGCTTCCAATGATGATGTACAAAGCCATTAAAGCAACGCCGACTGCCAGCATCCTGGGGAAAAACCCCTCATTTACATTTCCACCCACAGTCTCCCTTGTAAACGACAGAGACATTATATAAAATCCTACACTGATAGCTAAAACTATACTTGCAAAAATAGCATCCGCATTCAGCAATCTTTTTAACATTTTACACACTCCACTTCCTTTTTTAAAATTCGGCCGACGGTCCCCCATCGGCCGAAACTGATGTGCTATCAATTCAAGTTAAGGGTTGGTATCAATTCAGAGTACATTTCATAATTTTCGTTAACGAACTGAGTAAACTCTGCAGCTGTTCTGTATCTTATGGTAAGTCCTCTTTCTTTTGCGAAGTTTTGGTAAGGTTCTCCTTCTACACCGGCTTTAACCGCAGCTTCTAACGTAGCTTTAACATCAGCATCCAATCCTGATGGAGCATAAAGGCCTACCCATGTAGTGTAAACGCAGTCTACACCGGCTTCTTGTGCTGTTGGTACGTCTGGATACTGCTCTACTCTTTCTTCTCCAAGAATGGCAAGGATTTTCAAGTCTCCAGAATCAACACCAGCTTTAGCAGCCAATACTCCTATAGTTACAATATCAACGTGACCACCCATAAGAGCGGTTATCGCTTCAGAGCTTCCATCATAAGGAACATAGTTAAAGCTTATATCCGCCGCTCTTTCCAATAATGCGCTTGCTATATGAAGAGTCGAACCCGCTCCAGCTGTTCCGCTTTTCAGTTGACCTGGATTTGCTTTTGCATATTCTACAAACTCTTCAAGAGTGTCGTAAGGTGCATTTGCGCTAACAATCAAAGATGACGATGTTTCTGCTGCGCCACCTAAGAAGTCCATATCGTCAGGAACTATCTCCGACAGACCCAAAGCTTGCACCATTGCTATTTCAGCAGGGCAAATACCAATAGTATAACCATCAGCAGCTTGTGATTTAACATATTGGAACGCCACAGCTCCGGCAGCTCCGGTTCTATTTGATGCGACTACAGGCACCCCAAGCTCTTTTTCCATCGTCTGGCCTACCAACCTGCCTGTCATATCCGATTCTCCACCTGGTGCTGCCTGAATTACCAATGATATCTGCTTACTCGGAAACTCATCCTCGCTTTGACATCCTGCAAACGATGTCATCAGCGCCAATACCGCTACAAATGCAAACAACTTCAAAAACCTTCTTTTCCCTTTTTTCATTACATATCCTCCCTAATACTTTTATTGCACACGATCTTCAATCAGCGATAAATTTTGTCGAGACATTAAATTATCCCGGGTGGCAGGACGGGCCAGGTGGTTCAACCTGTAGGTTTTTTTAGCCCTCTTTTGTTGCCATTCTATGTTTTTACCGCCTTTAAAGATACATGTTGCATACATATCGTTGAATTAATATTAACACACAGGCATTGTTATTTCAACATTTTTATTTTTATTTGAATTTAACCCAATTCCGTTGATATACAAGGCTTTCGCATATATGTCCCACAAAAACCAACATGTAGTTTTTTTCTATTGATTTATATTTATTTTTGTGTATAATAGAGATATAGCAATAATTCATAGTAAAAAACGCACCACGCTAGACTAACATGTAGTTAAATACCTATACAGGAGGAACATATATGGAAAACGTCAAATACTTGTACGATCTGGTCTACTCAACGCTTAAAAAAGAAATTCTCGAGGGAAGGTATCCTTCCAACTCCCTTCTTCCCTCGGAAAGAGAGATATCCCTTCGTTTTCAGGTGGAACGCACGACCGTTCGAAAAGCACTGGAGATATTGGTCAAAGACGGCCTGGTTGAGAAAAAGGCAGGAGTAGGCACAAAGGTCGTATTCGAAAACGACATCAATGATAACGAGATTAACCCGGTAAACTCAAACAGTAAAGGAAACATCATCGGCATATTCATATCCGATGATGAAAAGAATAGCAAAAAAATAATGCAGCCGTATTACGCTGAACTTTTTTACTACCTTGAGATAGAAGGAAAAAACAACGATTGCCAGGTAATTTACACAACAATTAATGCATCGACAAATATGGCAGAAGTCCTTAAAAGCCAAAATTATCTATCCATAATCTTTGTTTCCAACATAGACAGCAAGTACATAGAAATGGCGCGAAAAATGAATATCCCTGCCATTATTTTAAACGAACACCACCTTGGCTTGCCTACATTGACTTATGACAACGTGGGAGGTGCATATAACGTGATGAAGCACCTTTACAGCATGGGACACAAGAACATAGGCGTTATAACCGGACCTGAAAGTTATTACACTTCTAATGAAAAATTGACAGGCTGCTTAAAAGCCGTTTATGATTTTGGATTGATACTGGAAAGAAGCAATATTGCGATTGGCAATTGGGAATACCAAAGCGGCTTTAACTGTGCCAAGGAAATTTTCGAAGGAAAAAAAGATGGAGAAAAACCCACGGCACTTTTTATTTTCAACGACATGATGGCCATAGGAGCGATAAAAGCAATACGAGAGTTGGGAATGTCTATACCCGATGATGTAAGCATCGTGGGATTTGACAACATGGAACAGCTTAAGTACACCGAGCCGGATTTAACGACAGTTGATACAAAAATTTCTACTATGGCAAAGATAGCCATAGAGAGCGCGGTTCACGGCCCATACGACTTATACAATACGGGACTGATAATAAATGTTCCTGTTAATCTGATTTTTCGAAAGACCGTAAAAGATATCAGTAAATGAACAAGGACTATCGTCAAACAACTGATTATCCCTCAAATAACTAACAATATAGAGAACTTACAAGATTCAAGGCTTTGAAAAGGCCTCTTGGTCTTGATGGGTTCTCTTTTTTACTTTGAGATTTAACTTTTTAGTCGCGCTGCTACTTCAGCGGTTTTATCCTAAATTTCTTTGATACCCAGAATAGGACAAATCCATAGCTAGAGAATACTTTGAATCACTTCTCGGCCCTTGCACTTTTCTTTATTGATAATAACATATGGCGTTCATTTGTAATTATAGAATTCAAATTAACAAAGCAAATATATTATTCCCCAACAGACTCGTTCTTACTAGAAATCAAATAAATTCAAGCCGATTTCCTTGCTGAATTTTCTGTTTATTCTGCCATCGATAGCTTCTAGCACCATTTCAACCGTCGCACTTACATATGCGGCATTTAGATGGCCTCCATAGGCCTTGTTTTCGATATCTGATAGGTTTATGTGCATATGAAGGTAAACCTCACCTTCTTTTGTTGAAACATTGCCCATAAGGCTGGTTATTTCAAAATCACCTTCAAGAGTTCTTACGCTGTATTCTTTTTCTTCTGTCTTGAAAAGCCCCAGCTCTACTTTGTTGACTGCTCCAAAACAATTGATCCAACCAAGTGTGACGCCTTCCTTTTCGCAAAGATATTTTACCGTAGCGATTATTTCCTCGCCTTTATCCAGCCTTATGATGTATTTATTGCCAAATTTCTTAAATTCCATGATTAATACCTCCTCAAGTTGTTTCTTAGTTAAATTATATGTTTAATTTCAAGCAATGCCCATATGCTTTACATATGACAAAATCTCTTTTTATTGTATATAAGCGACATAATGCAAAGAAGCAGCCGGTCAATCGGCTGCTTCTTTGTTATTTCAAGGGAGTTAGGTATGAAAAATTGTCTTTATCTAACTAGACAAGGTCTCTTGTTATCAAATTTCCATCCTGGAATCAAATACTGCATTCCGATGGCATCATCTCTGGCACCTAAACCTTCTTTAAGGTAAATTTCGTGGGCCTTTTGTACTTCTTCCATGTCAATCTCAAGTCCAAGACCTGGCTTGCTTGGTATCGACAGGTGTCCATCCTCTATTTTATACGGATTTTTTGTAAGTCTCTCAATGCCTTCCTGCCAGATCCAGTGAGTGTCGATGGCGGTAACATTTCCAGGAACCGCTGCCGCAACTTGCGTAAACATGGCAAGAGATATGTCAAAATGGTTGTTTGAGTGTGATCCCCAAGTCAGACCGAACTCGTTGCACATTTGTCCAACTCTTACCGAGCCTGACATAGTCCAGAAGTGAGGATCTGCCAAAGGTATGTCGACAGAGTTAAGGGCAACAGAATGCTGCATTTGTCTCCAGTCAGTAGCTATCATATTGGTAGCAGTGGGAAGTCCTGTAGCTTTTCTGAATTCAGCGAGAATCTCTCTTCCTGAGAATCCTTCTTCCGCGCCGCATGGATCTTCGCAATATGTCAAAACACCGTGCATGTCCTTGCATAAATCGATAGCATCTTTAAGCAACCATCCGCCGTTTGGATCTAGCGTGATTCTAGCTTCCGGGAATCTCTCCTTCAAGGCTTTAATTGCCTTGATTTCTTCTTTTCCTTCTAATACTCCGCCTTTAAGCTTGAAGTCATTGAAGCCATACAGCTCTTTAGATGCTTCAGCAAGCTTAACTATAGCTTCAGGAGTCATTGCCTCTTCATGTCTGACCTTGTACCACTCGTTTTCTGCATTCTTGTTTCTGAAATACGGTAAATCCGTCTTGTCCGGATTTGCTATAAAAAACAGATACCCAAGCACTTTTACCTTTTCTCTTTGTTGTCCATCTCCTAAAAGAGCTGCGACAGGAACTTCCAAATGCTGTCCTAAAAGGTCTAAAAGCGCAGATTCTATAGCCGTTACAACATGAATTGTAGTTCTAAGATCGAAAGTCTGCAATCCTCTTCCACCGGCATCTCTATCGCTGAAAACCTTTTGAATTGTGTTCATGATGTTCTTGTAGTTGCCTATGCTCTTTCCCAGGATGTGCTCTTTTGCATCTTCCAATGTCTGCCTTATTTTTTCTCCACCCGGAACTTCACCTAACCCGGTGTTTCCGTTTGTATCCTTCATTATGACGATATTTCTTGTAAAGTAGGGCGCGTGCGCTCCACTTAAGTTTAGCAGCATGCTATCCTTTCCCGCGACAGGTATTACCTGCATTTCAACAACAGTTGGTGAATTGCCCATTTATAATCTCCTCTCAGTGACCTTTATTTTCCCTAGTCTCTAGTTACTTCTGCGTTTGCTATCTTTTCGTAGAATTTAACTATGCTTGCGTGGTCTTCGACTCCACATCCGTCAAGCTTGATCGCTTGCATCATTTCCATTAATTGTGCAGACAACGGAAGCGGTGCTCCTACGCTTCTTGACGTCTCTAAAATATTTGTCATGTCCTTAATGTGAAGGTCAATTCTAAACCCTGGATCAAAAGTTCTGTCCATCATCATAGGCGCCTTAGCGTCCATTACCGTACTTCCTGCCAAGCCACCTCTGATAGCCTTGTATACAAGATCAGGGCTTACGCCTGCTTTTTTAGCCAGGATCATCGCTTCTGATACAGCTGCGATATTTATAGCTACCACTGCCTGGTTGCAAAGCTTCGCGATATTTCCAGCTCCGATTTCTCCAACATATACTGCGGAACCACCCATTGCCATAAGTACGTCATAGTATTTGTCAAAGTTTTCTTTCTTTCCACCTACCATGATAGCTATAGTTCCATCGATAGCTTTTGGCTCGCCACCGCTTACAGGTGCGTCCAACATCTCCATGCCTTTTGCAGCAAGTCCTTCTGCGATTTCCTTGCTTGCAAGTGGAGCTATAGAGCTCATGTCAATGAGCACGCAACCTTCGGTTGCACTCTCTACAAGTCCATTTTCGCCTAATGCAACAGCCTTAACGTGTGGTGAATTCGGAAGCATAGTAACCACTACATTTGCTTTTTTAAGCACCTCTGCAGGCGTCTGCGCGATGTCGGCTCCTAGTTCTATAAGTTCAGCTACAGCATCTTTGTTAAAGTCAAGGACAACCAATTCGTGTCCTGCTTTGATTAAGTTTTTTGCCATGGGCTTGCCCATGATTCCCAGTCCGATAAATCCTAATTTCATAATATAATTCTCCTTTTCAGTTTTTAATTTATATATCTTATTTGCACAAAGCTACCATTACGTCGTTGACGTTTGTTCCGGTAGCTCCGGTGATTATCAAATCGTCGCTTGCCTTAAGTGCAGTGTATGAGTCGTTCATGTCTAAGTAGACTTCCGGCATGATGCCTGATTTTCTGATTTTCTCAGCACTTTTTCCATCAACTATGCCACCTGCCGCATCTGTTGGACCATCTGTTCCGTCTGAACCAAGAGAGAAGAACACCGCATCCTCAATACCTTCGATTTCTATCGCAGCAGCTAGCGCAGCTTCTTGGTTTCTTCCACCTTTGCCTTTTCCCATGATCCTTACTACAGTCTCCCCCCCTGCAATAACAGCACAGGGTAATTGTGGCGCGAACCTGCTCGGAGATTCTTTCTTGGCTTCCTTAATGATCGTCGCCATGAATCTGCCCGCATCTTTTGCTTCACACTCAACACTTGAGGAAAGTATTATTGGTTTATATCCAAGCCTTAAAGCACTTTCAGCAGCTGCTTCGCACAATGCAGTCACGCTTCCAGTAATTATAGTCTCGCAGTTGCCAATTTCCTTTGGCGTCTCTATCATAATGGCTTTTTTTAAGTTATCTTCGATATGAAGGCCGTATTTTTCTATTATCTCCATTGCTTGTTCCGAGGTCGTAAAATCCGGGTAAGCGGGACCTGAGGCTATGGAATCCAGCTTGTCTCCCAAAACATCTGAAAGCACTATGGAGTACACGGTGGTATTCTTGCATGCCAGGGCGAACCTTCCGCCTTTTACATCTGAAAGATGCTTTCTGACTGTGTTGATCTCAACTATGTCTGCTCCACAACCAAGCAGCTGGTTCGTGATATCCATTATGTCTTCCAGGCTGACGCCCTCCAACGGCTTTTCAAAAAGAGCCGATCCTCCGCCGGATATTAAAAATATCACTTTGTCATCTTTTCCGAGGCATTCTACAAGCTCAAGAGCTTTTCTTGCCCCCAGCACCGAGTTTTCATCAGGAATGGGATGGCCGGCCTCTATTATTTCGAAACCTTCGATCTCACCCATTGAGTGCTCATACTTGGTTACAACAAGACCTCTTTTGATCTTGTCTCCCAATACATCCTTGGTTGCATCAGCCATATTCCAGGCAGCTTTGCCAATGGCTATTACGTATACATCTGTATAAAACTCTTTGTCCTCAAGGGCTCTTTTAACTGCAACATCCGGCAAAACAGCCTCGATTGACTCCTTTATTACCGTCATTGCATCTTCTCGAATATTTGCCATATTATCACCTCTTACCGACATTTAGATTAGATCTAAATCAGCCAGTACCTTTTTTAAATCTTCCATCTTTTCTTCTGAACAGTGACCGATGGGCTTTACCGGATGTCCCACATTTAAACCCATCAAGTTGAGGCAATCCTTCATAACTACAGGAAAGCTTCCGAAATTGTAAGCTTTTCTTAGAGGAACCAAGTCAAACTGAGACTTCATTGCACCCTTATAGTCTCCTACAACAAACTTATCGTAAATGTCTGAAACAAGTCTTGGAGCGACATTCGCCGTTCCTGCAACACATCCCACTCCGCCATACATCAACGTAGCGTAAATGTAGTAGTCCGTTCCGCTTAAAACCTCAAAAGTATCATTGTCTCTAGTCGCGTCAATATACTCAACTGTCTGGGAAAAATCCAGTGACGTATTTTTGATTCCGATAATATTGTCTATCTCGGCAAGTCTTTTCAGCATGCTTACAGAAATATTGTTGGTAGTCTTTCCAGGATTGTTGTATAAAAGAATCGGCAAGCTTGTAGCTTTGGCAATAGTCTCAAAATGTGCATACATTTCCTTTTCAGAAGGATTGATGAACATTGGGGTAAGAACGCTCATAGCGTCAGCTCCTGCATCTTCAGCCATCTGAACTGCCTTTACACATGCTTTTGTAGTTATTTCACCTGTCCCTGCATACACCGGAACTTTTCCATTAACGTGCTTGACGGTTGTTTCTACAGCCAGCTTTTGATTTTCATTGTCCAGAGCATAGAATTCGCCGTTGCTTCCAAGAACGAACACTCCGTGAACCCCGCCATCTACAACGTGGTCAATGACTCTTTTAAGTCCTTCTACATCCACGTTTTCATTATCATCCACCGGCGTGATTATCGGCGGTATTACACCTATGAGTTCTTCTATTTTCAAATTTTTTCCTCCTTCAAAGTGTCCTCACTTTAAGATTTGCATTATGTTACCGGCGCAGGGTTGAACAGGCACAAAGCATTCTCTATGCCCCAATGGTCTGCCCATGTCTTTTTATCACCGCTCGCCACTTCTAAAATAAGATTGAAAATTTCTTCTCCCACTTCTTCGATAGTAGCTTCACCTGTGGCGATGATCCCCGCGTTTATATCTATCAGGTCCTTCCCTTTTTAATTCCATCGTCGTTTACTACTATCTCAACATTGTCTTTTGGATTTACCTTGATTAGTAATGCTTTTTCCATGTCTACTCCTTTCAGAGCTTTAATTTTATTTCCCGTATACACTGTTCTTATTTAAATTATATTGGAAACTTTGACATCTTTAAATGTCATCCCTGTATTAAAAACCACTGAATGCTTGTACCTATAGTACAATTACTTTTCACATGTTAACTTTGCATTTTTAAGCTCCGGAATCAGGTATTCGCAAGCTTCTCCATTCAAAGACTTTATCATGCTTTCAGCAGCTATTTCTGCCATCTTTGATCTTGTGCTTTGTGTTGCCGAACCAATGTGCGGCAGTAAAACTACGTTTTTCATCCCCAAAAGGGGGTTGTTCCTCCCTATTGGTTCCTTTTCATAGACATCTAATCCTGCACCTGCTATTAACCCATTTGTCAAAGCTTCTGCCAAGTCATCCTCATCGACAACCTCTCCTCTTGATGCGTTTATCAGTATCGCCGAGTCTTTCATCTTTTCGAACACTCCCTTATTGAACATTTTACGAGTGCTCTCGTTGACGGGAGTCATCACTGCCACAAAATCGCTTTTCCCAAGCAATTCTTCAAACTCAGCATAGACTGCTCCAATCTCTCTTTCTGCCTCGGCATTTCTTTTTCTGTTGTGGTAGATGACTTCCATGTCAAATCCAAATTTTGCTCTCTTGGCTACAGATCTTCCGATGTTTCCCATGCCGACTATTCCCAGTACGGCATGGCTGACATCCTTGCCGAAAAGCGTTGTTGCGTCACTGCTTTTCCATCTATTTTCTCTTACATATCTATCGAGCTCGGGTATTCTCCTGGCTGTGGATAAAACCAGGCCCATAACCAGATCTGCAACTGTATCGTCCAATACCTTCGGGGTGTGGGTTGCCAAGATCCCTCTTTTTATTATTTCCTTGGTATCAAAATTGTCATATCCTGCCGAAATGGCGCTTACGACTTTTAGTTTTGGAGCATAATCGAAAAACCTGCCATCCACCCTCACTTGTGATAACATCACTCCATCTACGTCGCTGATTTTTTCGTACAAAATTTCTTGTGGGATTTTCTCGTCCTTATCCCACATCTCATATTCGCAGTGGCTGGCGATATATTTTTCAACCTCCGTGGGTATCTTTTTTGCGATGAACACCTTGTGGTTTTTCAATTTTGCTCACATCCGTTTGCCTTATTTATGCCTTCTTGCTTTGTTTCCAATGATCAATATTCTCTTTTATTGCCACCATCAAAGAAATCGCTATAAACGCCCATAGAACCCATACTATCGGACCTTTAGTAAAGAATATAGACCAGCTATCATAGTAAAATATTGACTGAAGTAAATTTTGTTCAAGTTCTTTCCCTAGTATGAACCCTATTAGAAAAGGTGCAGATTTAAGCCCAAGTTTACTGAACATATAACCTACAAAACCAAAGAACATCACAGTCCAAATATCAAACATAACACCATAGCGTATAGCATATGCGCCAACAGCACACATAACAACAATAATCGGATATATAATTTGTTTAGGAACACATATTATTTTAGCTATATACTTTATTGCAAAGAACATTACTAAAAACATTAAAATATTAGCTACCAACAACGACCATATCAAGCTGTTCCAAGTTTCAGGATTATTGTTTATAAATGTTGGTCCAACCGCTATCCCTTGAAGTGTGAAAGCACCAATTAATATTGCTGTTGTACTGTCTCCAGGTATTCCCAACGACAATAACGGAATCAAAGCTCCACCTGTCAATCCGTTATTTGAGGCTTCTGAAGCAACTACCCCTTCAACAGCTCCTTTGCCAAGTTCTTCTGGTTTTTTAGACATATTTTTTGCCTGACTATATGAGAGTATGGAAGCTGCAGAACCACCAACACCAGGCAATATTCCTATAAATGTTCCTATTACAGAAGATCTTATAAGATTGAATTTCTGATCTTTCAAATCTCTAAAAGAGAATTTCTTTTCCTGTTTTTCTGTAAAAGACATTACATTAGTGTTACAGTCACTGTCCATGCCAATCTCACACTGTTCTATTATCTGACCAAGTGCAAAAAGTCCTATCAGTACAGGTAATAGTGTAAATCCACTATCAAGAGTGTCTTTCAAAAATTCCGGCACCAAACGAAATTGATTGTTTCCGCCTAAAGCTGAACTGTGCCTTCCCATAAGACTAATAAAGATTCCAAGCACCCCGCTAAAAGTACCAACAATCAAACCACCTTTTGACAATGAGATAATTACCGTCAATGCAAATACTATAAGTAAAAACTTTTCAACGGGTGTAAAATCCAAAGCAAAAGATGCTAGTGTTGGTGCAAAAAACCATAATATCAACCAACTAATCAGCCCACCTACAAGTGAAGATGCAATTCCAATTTTCAAAGCTCTTTCTCCTTGATTTTTCAATGTCATTGGATATCCATCAAATGTTGTTGTTATAGACGACGGCGTCCCTGGAATATTCAATAGTATAGCCGGTACTAAACCTCCACTTATTCCTCCCACATAGAGTCCAATCAACAATGCCAAACTCTCAGTTAGATCGAATGCATACGTAAGAGGTAAAAAAACCGCCAAAGCCATAGTAGCAGTCATACCAGGAATAGCACCAAATATTATTCCACCAACAACGCCTAGTAGAATTAAAATTCCTATCGTTATCATTAAACTTTCTCCTTTTTGTACTAAATCTACTTATTTAGTTATGGCAATGTAATTCTAAATACCGTGCCAAAAATTATATATATTGCACTAACCGTCGTTCCAGATACAGCAAGAGCCATCAGTATAATTTTTTTGCTTGTAGTTCCATAGAAAAGAAGTATCGTAAGGAACATATACAATGCCGTCGCGATAATAAAACCCAACCAATCCAACAGAAAAACGTAGCCGAACAAAAGTGCCAGATTTCCAAAAAACAACTTCCAGTTTTTAAATATGTTTATTTCTTTATCTCTTGTTTTAATATTTCTTATAGTCTTGAATATTTTTTTTGAATTTGTTATCAAAAGCAAAATGAACAATACTCCCAAGACCTTGGTCACAAGCTCCGGGAAAAACAAATGTCTGTTAGCCATATCGATAATGCTAGAATTCAAAAAAAGTGACGAAGTGTTACCTATTATTGATATCATTTTTTCACCTTCTACAATAAAATTACATCATTTTATATTTGTCGAGCAGGGCTATATAGCCCTGCTCGCATTTGGATCAATTAATTGTTATCTTCCTGACTCTATAATTTGCCTAGCAGATTCCATTTTTTCATTGAAATAAGGGACCGATTCTTCCAAAGTCTTGAAGTTTGCCATAAACTGATTTTGCGCAAATTGAGCTTTAAGTTCTTCATCGTTTTCAAGCGCATCTTTAACTGCATCTTCCAACTCTTTAATAAAATCAGCATCTGTCTCTTTTTGAGTGATGAAGAAGAACTCCTTGTCATAGAACAATCTTCCGTTTGTTAATTCACCTAATGTTGGTATATCAACTCCATCAAGTCTATCCCTACCTGTCAAGGCTATTATATTCATTGTTGTTCTTTCGTCAGTGTTACCTCTCTCGGCTGTGTTCTCGATATCAGCAGAGTAAGAACCGTTAAACACATCAATTGTTCCAGCCCATAGAGCCTCACGTTGAGCACTCATTCCACCCAATGCACTAAACTGAATATTTTCTTCCGGAACACCTTCATTATCTACTAAAAATCTTTTTGTTTGCTCTGAAATATAGTTTGATACCGATCCTTCTTCAATCCCAAATACTATTACGTTTTCTCTAGCAGCTTCAACTAGCGAATCCCAGTCTTCAATACCATATTCATTATTCGCCATAACAGCTAAGCAAGTCCCCGCATTAATAGATATCGTCGGACCTACTTGAAACTCTTCAAGCCAATTTTCTTCATAAGCACCATATAACGTGCCCAAGAAAGTATAATCATGGAACAAGGCGATGGTGCTTCCGTCTGTTCCAGCTCTTCCAAGTTCTCTAAACATCTCCGAAGATCCAACTGGATCCACCCTCATGTCCGCATTTAAATCATCTGCGATTGCACGTGTGATAAAGTCAGCAGTTTGGTATGTATCGCCTGTAACAGCCGTAGAACCAATCAATACCCTTATACTCTTTTTACCGGCACAACCAGTAAGCGCAACCATCGCTACCAACATTAAAGCAGCAACTACAGCTAATCTTTTTTTCATTTTCCCTTTTTTGCTCATTCTTTTCCCTCCTATTATTAAAAACTTTATACCGGACTTAATTTTTGTCCGTTTTTCAACACAGCTAAGTGCTGCGTCAACAAACTTGGTAGATACTGGGTAACTTAGACTTTTCACCCGCTTTTCATAAATACGATTACAATTGTTAATCAAGTGACGAGCTTCCTTGTTAAGTTTGTCCTGCCCCTGATTACAATCTTATTCTATTCCATGTAACATGATTTTAACATGTCACAGGTGCATTAATTTAGGTCGTAATTATTGTACGTTATATACAAATGGTATTGTTTTCATTTTAAGCCTTCTAACTAAAAAAGAGCGGTCATTGCTCCGCTCTCCAAAATACTGTTTTTCTACTTGTTTCGAAAGTAATAAGCCAGCTCGTTTAAAAACTCCCTATCCGCAGCATTTGCTATAGGGTCGATATTTAGAGTATTTTTTATTTTGTTTAGTCTGAACACCAAGGTATTTCTATGCATGAAAAGCTCCTTTGCGCTGTTTACCACGTTGTAGTTATTGTTGCTTAATACCTGCACAGTTTCTGCTATCATCTGTCGCTCATCCTCGGTAAAAACCTGGTTGTATACGTTGAATATGTCGTCGAATTCCTTCATTGTGACTATGCTTCTAAAATAGTCCACTATGTAGTCGTCAAAGAAGTTGATCCCCTCTTTGTATTTTGTATGCAAAAATATCTCCTGGGCATGTATGTAAGATTTTCTGTACATGTCAAGCTTGTTTTGAAGGCTTCCCACATAAAAGCTAAAGTCAGAAGAATGAAGCCCGTCGGGAATTCTAGTTAAAAAATCTTCAATAAATTCTTCCATATTGTATCTGTAATCTGACATATCGGTTATACCTTTAGTCTTTACAGACTTTAAAATCACGATGTTGTCATTTGATGCCACCACGACCAGGTCAGTATGGGTATATCCCTTTGAAAGACTGATTGACTTTAGCATGCTTTGAGTGTCATAATTTTTTTGCACCTTAATGACAATCGCCGTTCTCATCAGCTCTTTATCAAGCTCTATTTCGTCTGCGAGACTGTTAAGGACAGTCAAGTCAGGATTTTCTTCGAAGAGAAGATAATACAAGAACTGTTCGGATTTGTTTCTCCTGCTACGTTTTCTTTCCATATAGAGCTCATATTCCAGCATAGCCTCCAAGGAAACCTTTACCAGCCCAGCAAAGGACTTTACGCTTTCAGGGTTTCCCGTTACGCAGATTACCCCTACAGGTTTTGCTTTGTGCTCTATAAACAAGTTGACTCCAGGTTTGGTACCGATAAACTTTTTTTCTTCATCAACCACCCCTGTGTTCAAGGTGCCGTTAAGCATCCCATTAGCGACTTCGTGAAAATCCCCTATCCTGTTTTCGTCTCTGCTTGCTATTATTATCCCGTTTTCGTTCATTACATTTATATTATATTCAAGGTACTTGCCCATTTTGTCTATAAAACGTTGTGCCAGCGCTGCATCAAGCAAAGCCATATCGATTCTCCCTTCCAACCTTTAAATACACTTCGTTATTAAGTATATCCTTATACTAAAATTATATCCTTTTGCGCTATGGGTTGCAATACGGCTATATCATCCCAAGAGTCCTAAAAACAAAAATAAAACCCGTCATGGTAATTACAGATAGGAGGGTCGTTGCCATTATAATGCTGGAGGCAAGCTCTCCATCACCGTCCATGCCAACTGCAATAATATAAGACACTGTGGCTGTCGGCACTCCAAAGAGGATGTATACCAAGATGATATCGCTATTTTCAAAACCAAATGCCGATGCCGCGACAACTGCCAGCAGCGGAATGATCACAAGCTTTAGGCTTGTAGCTTTAAGCGCGGGAGATAGATTTTTAAAAATCACGCCTAAATCCACCGACGCACCGATTGACAATAAGGCCAGCGGCGTAGCAAGAGACTCAAGGTAACTTGCAGTCCTTAAAGCCGCCACCGGTATCGACAGGTCTATCAAAGCTGCTATAAAGCCTAGGAAGATCCCTATTATCATAGGGTTCTTTGCAAGCTCCAAAAAACTGGATCTCAAACTTACCTTTACTTCTCTGTCAGGATTGTTAAATGAAAATATAATTACAGCAAGTATATTGTAAAGGGGCATGGTAACGGCCAGCATCATTGGAGCCTTCGCCCCCAGGGAGCCCATGATGTTTTCTATCAAGGAAAACCCAACATAGAGAAAATTGCCTCTAAACGATCCTTGGATAAAGGCGCCCCTTTGACCTTGGATTTTGATTACAAAAAAAGATACTATCCACGCAAAGACTACGCTTAGCACTACACCCAACATAATAAAAAGGTAAAATCTAAAATCGAGTATCTCACTTAAATCGACTACTCTTACGTCATTAAAAAGCTTAATCGGAAGTGCTATATAGAATATTAGCCTGTTTGCTTGCTTTACGAACTGTCCGTCAATCCATCCTCTTTTTCTCAGCCCATATCCTGCGACCATGACCAAAAAAATCGGTGCCGCTATTCCTATACTAAATATCATATTGTCTATCATAATCTCAAACCTTTCAAATTTAGGTCTATATGAATCATTTTATATCAACGAATGTACATAAAGAATGTAAGGTGGATATCAAAACCCGGTAAATAATTGTATCATTTGCACAATTGAAGCATGTAAAAAGCAAAGCCTTGAAGAATCCTCCAAGGCCTAACATCTACTTTACCATATGTACATCCATTTGCGGGAAAGGTATGCTGATGCCGTTATCATCAAAGGCTATCTTGACTTTTTCCATAGTGTCAAAATATATAGTCCAGTAATCCTCAGCATTGCACCATACCCTGTAATAAAAATTTATGGAGCTTGCATCGTGCTTTCCAAGAACTACCTGAGGCTCAGGCTCATGCAAAACCAGCGTATCCTCCATAGCTATTTTCATTAGTATCTCTTTGACCTTTGCTATGTCTGATTCGTACCCCACGCCAAAAACAAAATCCACTCGCCTTGTAGGATTTGCAGAGTAATTGACTGTTCCGCTATTTGACATATTCGAATTGGGCACAATTATTTTTTTATTGTCCGGAGTGGTCAATATGGTGTAAAACATCTGTATTTCGGTTACCGCACCGGAATAGCCTGCAGCCTCGATATAGTCCCCCACTGTAAATGGTTTAAGTAATAATATCAAAACTCCGCCGGCGAAATTTGACAGGCTTCCCTGAAGAGCAAGTCCTATGGCGAGCCCGGCAGAACCGAGAATTGCTATAAAGGATGTTACTTGAGCACCCATCATGGATGCAACAGATATGACCAGCACTATCTTCAGCGTAATTTTTATAAGAGACAGCAAAAAAGGCCTTAGGGATAAGTCCATGTTGTTTTTTTCAAAACCTCTGTCAACAAATTTCATAAACTGGTTTATGACTGCCAGACCTATCAAGAGCACTACGATTGATATAAGTATCCGTCCTCCGTGGGTAATGGCCCGCTCATAAAAATATTCTAAATTCATGTCGCTTATCCTCCTGTATTTTATAAATAGAATTCTTACTCTTATTAGTCTAGTATATTTGAGTTGATTTTTCCAGCGTTGCCGTCAAAAACCTTAATAAATTCACATTGTGCCACAACTATACTTGTGATATAATTCCGTTAATAGAAATATTCTTGCAAAGGCGCATTGATTTTAAATCAATGCGCCTCTTTTTTTAAAATAAAGGAGCTGTTAGTCAAATGAAAGAATATGCTACAAAGTACGGACTGCTTAAAGATATTTCCCACCCAGTTTACCATAAGGACGGCTCTTTATCCAGATGCGGGCTATTAGAACCGGTTACCCTGCAAACGCCGATCGGCCCACTGGTTCCTCTATGCGATTTTTACGGAAGAAGATCCAAATCTGACAGCGTGTCCTTTTATGCTGACGGAAGCTTGAAAAGCATTTGCTTCCACAGTCAAAAGCTCATACATACCTATATAGGGGAAGTTCCGGCAGAAAAGGCTATCTTTTATCCATCAGGCAAAATCAAAAGGCTTTTCCCTCTGGACGGGGCTGTCACGGGATTTTGGACAGAGCAGGATGAATCAGCCCTGATAAGTCCTATTAAGATAAACATCAACAAAACCGCTCTTAACGTTAAGCTTATCGGCTTATACTTTTATGAAATTGGATCTTTGAAAAGCCTCACCCTATGGCCTGGGGAGATAAAGGAAATTTTGATGCCTTGGGGGAATATGACCATAAGATGTGGAATTTCCTTCTACGAAGACGGAAGCATCAAATCTGTCGAGCCTGCCTATCCCTACCCCATAGTCACCCCTGTTGGTAAAATCGCAGCCTACGACAACAACCCCTTGGGTGTAAATGGAGATTTAAATTCACTAAAATTCTTTCCGGATGGACAGCTAGAATCAATTACCACTGATATGAACCTCATTGAAGTATACAAAGAAGGAAAGCTTGTAAATATAGCGTCTCCAAAGCTTATAAGAAGCTTTTCGGATCCCCAAAAAAAAGAGCTCTCTCCCTTAAAGCTTAGCTTTGGGAAAGAAGCCCAGTCAGTTTCTATTGATGATATAGAATATTTTATTCCTGATTTTGATTTTAAAATAAAATCCTATATCCCACCTGCAGGTCTTTGCGGCGACTGTTCGAGCTGCAACGCCTGTGGATGAGCTTATTAAAGATAAGTTTTATAAACTTGTAAATTCTCTCTAAGTAGCTTAGGAGTATCTAGGTCATAGGGACAATTATCCTTACAATGCCCGCACTCAATACAATCCTCCACTCTATTCATTTTTTCTTTCCATTCATCTGTCATGAAATTTGAAGATGGAGCTCTCCTGAGCATCAGTCCCATTCTTGCAGATGTGGGTATGTCTATGTTAACCGGGCAAGGCAAACAATACCCACACCCTCTGCAGAATTCGCCGCTTAACTCTTTAAGGTCTTTATCAATCAAAGCCATTATGTCATCTTTCATTCCCGGCTCATCGTGATGATATGATATAAACTCGTCCAACTCACTCTCTTTTTGTATTCCCCATATGGGAAGCACGTTGTCGAACTGATTCACAAAAGCATAAGCGGCTTTAGCATTGGTTATCAATCCTCCAGACAGTGCTTTCATTGCTATAAAACCGACCTGGCGGTTTTTGCATAAATTCACAAGCTTTTTCTCCTCATCGTTTGCCAAGTAGCTAAATGGAAACTGCAACACTTCATAGAGGCCACTTTCTACAGCTTCAAATGCCAGATGCAATCTGTGGTTGGTAATTCCAATATGTCTTATCAATCCCTTTTCTTTTGCTTCGACCATGGCTTCGTAAAGTCCGGTACCATCACCTGGTTTTGGACAAAATGACGGATTGTGAAACTGATACAGATCCACATACCCTGTCTTTAACGACTCGAGACTTTGTTTAAGGTCAGTCCAAAAGCTTTCGGTGTCCCTTGCGGTAGTCTTAGTTGCTATATAAATATTTTGCCTGAACCCTTCTAAAGCATAGCCGATTTTTTCTTCACTGTCCGAGTACATCCTAGCAGTATCAAAAAAATCAACGCCGTTGTCATAGGCTTTAAGAAGCAGGGATTTTGCTTCTTCCCTTGTGATTCTTTGTATTGGGAGAGCTCCAAAACCATTTTTATTAACATATATTCCTGTATTTCCTAAATGCACTTTATTCATTTCAGTCACCTGCTTATCTCATATTTTCATTATTTCGTTTTTTATCTCCACTACTTCAATCCTGTTCTCTTGCTCGATTAACTCCAGAATCTTATCTAGCTTCTGATCTATTCCCACCTGACTCAAGGAGCAGAACGAAAACCCTATCTTTCCTTTCTTCCATAGATCGTTGTCTCCGCTTTCAATTACAGATATGGCAAATCTGCTTTTTATTTTATTTATAAGACTTTTAACGACGCTTCTTTTTTCTTTTAGAGACCCTGACTCATAAATCAAGAATTCTACTTCACATCCTGCAATGAACATATTCCACCTCCTGTTTTCTTTTTTCAATTCAGGGAATAAATAAATAAATAAAGTCAATACCAATGTTGGAGGTAAACATGTCTAGAGAAAAATGCTGCGGCAAATTTAAAAAAAAGGGCAAATACTGCAAAGACTGCCCTTTGATAAATATCGATAAGAAAAAAGACAAGAAGAAAAAAAAGAAAAAGAAATGACCTTATTTCACCACACCATCATATGTCAGTATGGGCCGGTACAAATCCGGTCTTCTGTCTCTAAATATTCCCCACTCAATTCTTTGTTCTATCAAAGCATCCAGGTCGAACTGGGCCACTAGTACTTCTTCCTCATTTCTGCCGGCTTCCCTGATAATCTCTCCTGTAGGTCCGGAAATAAAAGACGAACCGTAGAAGTTAATAGTAGAATCATCGATGGTTTCCAAGCCCGTTCTGTTCGAAGCGACGACAGGCATCAAATTACAGGCACCATGACCTGTCATGCACCTTTGCCAGTGATCTTTCGAATCCACTTCTGGGCTTTCCGGCTCAGATCCTATTGCAGTAGGATAAAACAAAATCTCCGCACCCATGAGAGCCATGCATCTTGCTGCTTCCGGAAACCATTGATCCCAGCATATCCCTACGCCTATTTTGCCAAACTTCGTATTCCACACCTTAAATCCCGTATCTCCCGGGTTAAAGTAGTATTTTTCTTCATATCCCGGACCGTCGGGTATGTGGCTCTTTCTATACACTCCAAGCATTTCTCCGTCTGCATCTACGATAGCTACCGAATTATAAAGCGCGTTGTTCTTTCTTTCATAAAAGCTTATAGGAAGTACGACGCCTAGCTCCATGGCAATTTTTTTAAAGTGATTTACAGCCCTGTTTTCTTCAACCGGTCTTGCCAGGTTGTAAAACTCGGGCTTTTCTTTCTGACAAAAATACAGGCTTTCAAAAAGCTCCTGTATCAGCACAATATTTGCTCCCTTGGAAGCAGCTTTTCGAACAAGGCTTTCCGCTTTTTTAATATTTTCATCTATATTGTCGCTGCAGCTCATCTGTGTAGCTGCTATGTTTACGATTCTCATATCTCTTTTGATTCTCCTTTCCAGTCAGCCGGCACCTGTTGTGTGATGCAGTGCACATTGCCTCCTTCTTTGACAAGCTCCAAGCCGCCAACCGGCACTATCTTTCTATCAGGAAATACTTCTCTTAATATTAAAGCAGCCTTAGCATCGCTCTGGCGTGCATCGTCACCAAAAACAGGAAGTATTATTCCGCCGTTTACAAAATAGAAGTTCAGATAGCTTAGAGTCAGCCTTTTCCCTTTGTATGCTCTCATAGGTGGTTGGGGGATTTCGATCACTTGTAGCTTTCTGCCCTTCGCATCAACGGATTCATTTAATACATCCAGGGAATCTTTGGTTATTTGATAGTTTGGGTCTTCAGGGTCGTCGCACGTCTGTATGAGCACTACGCCCGGTTTTGCAAAGCAGGCTATATTATCTATGTGTCCGTCGGTTTCGTCACCATCTAGACCTTCATCAAGCCATATTATTTTTTTTGCTCCCAGGTATTCACTTAAGATTTTTTCTATCTCCTCCCTAGACATGTGAGGGTTTCTATTTTTATTAAGCAAGCACTGCTTCGTCGTCAAAATAGTGCCTTCGCCATCAGAGTGTATGCTTCCACCCTCAAGCACCAAGGGAGGTTTTATTTCCTTGATATTCATGACCCTTAGAATCTTTTCTCCTACCAGGTCATCTAGATCATAGGGCTTGTATTTTTCCCCCCAAGCGTTGAATTTCCAGTTTAGCGCCACCAAATTGCCATCTAAATCATAACCAAAGGTAGGTATGTTATCCCTGGCCCAGGCGTCATCATGTTCGATAAGCAGATAATCAACCCTGTCCCCCAGGCAAGCCTTTGCACTATCTATGTCGCTTTTATTGACTACCAAGCTTACCTTTTCGAAATCAATTATAGCTTCTATAACTTGGGCGTATGCCCTTTTCACAGCTTCATAATTGTCAGGCCATATCATGGATTCTCTCACCGGCCATTCCAATATCGTCCTGCTGTGCTTTTCCCATTCCCCGGGCATCCTAAATCTATCCTCTGTCAAATCATACACCTCGTTTTCATATTCAGGAGATTATTATACCTATACAGCATGCCAATTTGCAACAATATCTTTATGCCTGAGCTTCCCCGGTTTACGGCTCCCAGTTAAAATCCGTCCCACATTTGGGACAAGTCGCCTTGACCTTTCCTTTTTTATTTGGCAGCCTCAGCTTTGCTTTGCATCCCGGACACTCAACCAACCTATGATCCACCAGGTTTAAAATCTTTTCTTTGTCAAGTCCCACTACTACTTCCTCTCCGATCAGAAATGACGGCACTCCCCTAAGATTAAGGCTTGCCATCTCCTTTTGGGCTTGTGGATCTGCAGAAGCGTTTTTTTCTGTATAGCTTATCTTGTTTTCTTTCAAGAAATCCTTGGCAGACCTGCAATACGGACAAGTCTGTGTCGTATACATAATAACTTTTTTCATTTATAACTCCTCCCTATTTTACCAAATCCTCAATGAATCTTTCGGAAGATGCAAAGTCTGTTCGATGATATCGGCAAAAACATCTGGATCTCTTACTCCTTCGGAATACAGGTCTGCGATGCCTCCGATCAGAATCTTTAGTATATATTCCGGATGTGAAATGTTTATGAATCCGGATTTAACCCCCTCCTCGACCAGTACTCCAGTATGGTCTAATGCAGATTTGCACAGGCTCCTTTTTACTAATTCATATACCCCTGGATTTGATTTGGCAAGCGTGTTAATCCCTAAATTTTTGCTAATCGTCAAAAAATAGAGCTTCAGTATCTCTGATAGCTTGCCGAAAAAATCTAAATTTCTATTCTGTACTATATTTTTCAAAACCAATTCGCTTTCCAGAATAAAATGCTTAAGAGCCTCATCCACGAGCTCTTCTTTTGATTTAAAATAATAGTAGACGAGACCCTTGGTAATATCGGCTTCTTTTGCGACATCCGCCATCGACGTTTTTTCTATGCCCTGTTTTTCAAAGAGCCTTGAGGCTGCATCCAGTATTTCTTGTTTTCTTACTTCAGGATCCTTGCTTATTCTCATATTTCTCTCCTACTCTATGGATTTCAACGATTCCACCATGTCTACTTTTTTCAATTTAAAAAACATCAAAACATTTACCAGCACGGAAAACATCATAGTCAAAGCAACCGCATACATGTAACTCCAGACCGAAATGATCCTGCCAAACATCATGTTGTCCACCTCCATTGTGTCCATCACGAACTGATGCAACACAAATCCCAAAAACAGCCCTAAAACAGTTCCGGTAAATGAAAGTATAAGGTTTTCCCTGTATACATACGCCGCTACTTCCCTGCTTCTAAATCCCAATACTTTTATGGTGGCAATTTCCCGCAAGCGTTCTGTTATGTTAATATTTGTTAGATTGTACAAGACAACAAAGGCAAGGGCGCCCGCCGAGAGAATCAAGATTAAAACGACGTAATCAAGACTGGACATCGTATTATTGAAATCCTCTCTAAAAGTAGATGAAAGGGATATGCCGACAGCTCCCTCATAGCTCAAGATGTCTTCCCTGAATCCGGATTCGTCAAAAGCCCTGTCTTCGTAAAGGTTAAATATACCGGCATTGAATTCCGGGCTTCTCAATGTTATCTTGTCGAAGTACTCTTCAGACATGAAGATGTTGTGCCCTAGATAATTTTCGGCTATACCTGAAATTTCAAAACTATAGACCCTGTTTTCTGTATCCCTAAACTCAAGTTCGTCACCCACAGAAACGTCAAAGAGCCTGGCAATCTTCTCCGTTATCACCGCCCCGTCTTCGCCGAGATTCAATGGCTCTTGGGATATCCTCTCATGAAGATCAAAGAAGCTGGGGAACTGATTTTTTTCTTTTGGAACCCACATAGAGACCTCAAACTGCCTGCCCCCTCTTTCTTTATAAACCGATACGCTTTCCACCATGGCTGAAGTATATTCCCTCACACCGGGATTTGTTCCGAGTATTTCCTCCAAATCTGACCTATCTTCATTTTCCGTATCCATAGCTACGATTCCATCGTATAAAAACACCTGGTCGAACTGGACTTCAGAAATGGCATTTACAGAATCCTTTATACCGTATCCTGCCAGCAAGAGAGCGCTGCACCCGGATATTCCGATGACTGTCATGAAAAACCTTCTCTTATACCTGAAAATATTCCTCGCAGTCACTTTCTGTGTAAAATTCATGTGCTTCCACAAAAATCCTATTCTCTCAAGCAAAATTCTTTTTCCCGGTTTTGGAGCTTTAGGCTGCATTAACTGACTAGGGGTAGTCCTAAGTGCTGCAAGGCTTGCCCACATGGAAGCGGATACAGTGGTAAATACCGCGATTCCTGTTGATATTAGGGCGTAGTTAGGATGCACCGGGCTCAGCATATGAGGTATTTCATACATTCCTCCGTAAACCGTCATTATAAGCCTCGGAAACAGCTGGAACCCTAATAAAAATCCTGCTATGCTTCCGGCAAGACTTGCCAGCAGACCGTACGCCAAGTACTTAAGGGCGATTAGTGGCGTGCTGTATCCCAATGCCTTTAAAGTTCCTATTTGAATTCTTTCTTCTTCAACCATCCTCGTCATAGTAGTCAAGCACACCAAGGCTGCAACTAAAAAGAAGAATAATGGGAATACTTTGGCAACAGCGCCTATCCTATTGGCATCATCTCCATAGCTTGAATATCCGGGGTTTGCATCCCTGGTATTGACGAACCATTCCTTGGGAAGCTCTAAAATCTGTCTTTCTGCATCCTTGATTTCAGCTTCTGCTTCAGCTATTTGTGCCAGGGCGTCCTTCTTTTCCTCTTCGAAAATTCTCCAGCCCTCTTTTACGTCTTCCCTAGCTTTTTCAAGCTCTGCATAGCCCTCATTTAAAGCCTTGTCTAGCTCTGCCTGAGCTTTTTCCAGTTCCTCTGTGCCACGTCTTATATCAATTTCACCTTTTTCTATCTCGGTTCTTGCAAAATCGATCTGACGCTTCGACTCATCAAGCTCTGCCTTGGCTTTTTGAAGCGATACGACTCCTGCCTCGTATTCCTTAAGTCCGTTTTCATATTGTGATTTGCTCTCTTCGAGAAGCTTTTCACCTTCTTCTACCTGTTTTTGTCCCTGAGCGTAGTTATCTTCCAATGTGGCTATTGCAGAACCCAAAGACAGCCTGAACTGGACAAAGTACTGGGGGCTGTATGCAGAAAGCGCCTGGGCAAGCTGGGGACTTGCCTGGCGTATATCTTCTATCAAGGCGTCGTATTCATCCTGGGTTGGGACCTCATCTTCGTCAGGAAGCCCTGACTGGACCTCTTTCAATGCAGTTATTGTGGCATTGGTTGCCTCAAGCTGTATTTTTGCATTTTCAAGGTCTGCTTCACCGTTTTCAATCCTGATCTTAGCATCGTCCAGTTGGGATTTTGCCTCTATCAGGTCCATCCTCCCGTCTTGGTATTCATTGTAACCCTCGAGCCAAGCAAGATATCCTCCGAAATAGGATGTCTTGGCTAGCTCAATAGCAGATCTTGCATTATCCAAATCCGACCGTCCCATTTCTATCTCCCGTCGGTACCTGCTTTCTAAATCACTTAGCCGGTTTGCTCCATCGATAATTTCTTTCTCTGCATTTTCAAGTTCAGCCTGAGCCTTGTCGATTTCATCCTGGGCTCTTTGCTTGCTTTCAAGGAAAATATCTCTATTTTCTTCAAGCTCTTTTCTGAATTCACCGGTTTCCCTCTCCATAGCAGCCACTCCCAATGCTTCCAGCAGCGTTTCAGGGTTTTTGACAATGCTGTAGTATCCTTCAGAGTAAGCCTCGTATTCATGACTGCCCTCAAGAGATACATAGACTTCGTTGAAATATTCGAGGTTGAAATCTTCATGGTATACATAGCCAAAATAATCAATTGAACCATTTCCTATATTAGTCTGCCCTCTTTCATAGTTGATGTAAAGGGGCGAGCTTACAAAGCCAACTATAATGAGTTCCTGGTTATTAAGGTCGTCCTCTATTTTTACTCCTGCAGGGGCAGAAGCCATAAGGGAGTCTCCTATTTCTATTCCTCTAGGCACATTAAAGCTTCTCTCCAAGGCTATTTCACCTGATTTTTCCGGCAGCTTTCCTTCTAATAGATAGGGTATATTCATGCCTTTGCCATCTTTGAAATCCCCGGGATCGTAGCTTAACAGCTTTACGATATTGCTGTCTCCATTTAGGGTCGTTAAGAAAAGGTCCTTGTAATACCCTTTTTGAACCTGGGATACTCCTCTCAGGCTTTGTATATCTTCCAAGTCTACTTCTTTGAACCCCAGAGGAGATATTATCCTAAAATCCGATAGCTTCTGCTCCCGGTAGTATTTATCGGCAGAGATTATCATATCCGGTTCTGTTGCATTTATTCCTGCAAAGAAGCTGACTCCTAGAAATATTATCGCCATGATAGAAAAGAATCGTCCCTTACTGCCTGATATTGACCTTGCGAGATTTTTATAAAAAGATCTCTTCTTCATCACCATTCAATTCCTTCCACGGGAACAGGGTTTTCGTTGACTATAAACTTAGATACTTTGCCATTTTTCATCTTGATAATCTTGTCCGCCATATGCTGTATAGCGGCATTGTGGGTGATCACCACTACCGTCATGCCCTGTGTCCTACAAGTTTCTTGAAGAAGCTTTAAAATTGATTTGCCCGTTTGATAATCCAGCGCTCCGGTAGGCTCGTCGCAAAGAAGCATCTTTGGGTTCTTGGCTAGCGCTCTGGCTATGGCTACCCTTTGTTGCTCTCCCCCGGACAGCTGAGAAGGAAAATTATCCATTCTATCCTTTAATCCGACCATGTTCAATACCATTTCCACATCCAGTGGATTTTTTGATATCTGTGATGCCAGCTCCACATTTTCCTTGGCCGTTAGATTTTGTATCAGATTGTAAAACTGGAATACAAAGCCTATGTCAAATCGTCTGTATTCCGTAAGCATTTTGTCGTTGTACATGGATACATCCGCTCCGTCTACTATGATGCTTCCTTCGTCCAGCTTGTCCATACCTCCTAACAGGTTCAAGACGGTCGTTTTTCCCGCGCCTGACGCCCCTACTACAACTGCAAAATCACCTTTTTCAATTTCAAAATCCACCCCATCCACCGCAGTAATAGTGACTTCGCCCATCTTATATCTTTTTATAACATTTATCAGTTTAACAAAGGACATATCATACACCCCTATCTATTTATACTATAATTTTACCACTGACTGACCGTTAGTCAATGAAAAACTGCTACCCCTTGCAAAATGAACGATTATCTTGCTTTCAGACTTTTGCACACAAAAAAACAGAGCATCTCATAAGTATCAATTGAAAGATAATTATAAAGAACCCTGTTAAACCCCTTATCAATAAGTGGGCTATTGTAGGATAATTATATCTAGTTCAGGATATGCTTCTAGAATGTAACCGTCTTGTCAGCCCACTCCACCATGCGAAGGCATTCGAACATGGTAGATACCTGGCAGAGCTCGCTTTCCTTCATCATCCTCGTATTCATGCATGTTCCGCAGGCGAATAGCTCCCCGCCAATCTCATAAAACTCATTCACCAAAGATCCCACATTGAAGGTTTCGTGGTGCATAAATGGAATTTCCACTCCCTCTCCAAGCAGGAATACTCTTACCTCATGACCGCTTTTTTCTGCAGTTACCGCAAACCTCATTCCATTCCATGATTTTTCGTAGTCTTTTGTTTCGATTATTATGCCTATCTTCATAGCTCATGCCTCCCATTTAGTATTTATCCAATTAATATTTTACCATTTCTTTTTTAAAAACAACATAAAAACCGGCATCCTGGGATGCCGGCAATTTACTTGATTTACACTCTGAACAACAAATCTCCATAAGTCGGGAAAGGCCAAAAATCTTCTGCTACGATTTCTTCAAGGGCATCGCAAGGCTCTCTTAAAGCTTGCATAGCCTCGAAAACTTCGAATTTATAAGCTTTTGCCTGCTCGCCAATCTCTTCGATAGCATGAACCTTTTCCAAAGTGGATTCAAGCTTGGACAATGCTTTGCTTGCCTGTGCATACAAGCTGTTTACTTTTTCCACAACTTCGCTTTGCGCGCTCACATCTGCACCCGCTACTACGGATTTGATGCTTGCTACTGAATCAGCTACGCTGCATGCGTATTCCAAGGTTGCAGGAAGGATTTCCCTCTTTGCTATCTGAATCATGGTCAAAGCTTCTATGTTTATAGTCTTTGCATATTCCTCAAACATGATCTCTTGCCTTGCAAGGACTTCACCTTCTGCAAATACTCCGTGTCTCTCAAACAGCTTTATATATTCCGGCTTGCTGAATGTTTCAATGGCCTCTACAGATGTCTTGATGTTAGGAAGACCTCTCTTTTCGGCCTCATCTATCCAGCTTGGGTCGTAACCGTCACCGTCGAAAATCACGTTGAAGTTTTCTTTCACTAGTCTTTCGATGATCTCACTTAGAGTTCCCTTGAAATCTTCAGTCTTTTCAAGCTCATCTGCAATGTCTCTTAATACATCCGCAACTATGGTGTTCAAAACGATGTTTGGTCCGGAAACCGACATTGTGGATCCTACCATCCTGAACTCAAACTTATTGCCTGTAAAAGCAAAGGGTGAAGTTCTGTTACGGTCAGTTACGTCTTTAGGGAACTTTGGAAGCGTCTTTACGCCAAGATCCATGTTAGTCTGATCTGTACAAGATGTAAGAGCTCCGTCTTTTATTTGGTTTATGATATCTGTCAATTGCTCTCCAAGGAAAATAGAGATGATTGCAGGGGGCGCCTCATTTGCACCAAGCCTGTGGTCATTTCCTGGAGATGCTGCAGAAAGCCTTAAAAGAGGGGCGTACTTTCCTACAGCAGCTATGGTAGCCACAAGGAATGTTAGGAATTGAGCATTCTCATGGGGCGTAACTCCCGGTTCTAAAAGGTTCATCTTGTCAGTTCCCAAGGACCAGTTGTTGTGCTTGCCTGAACCGTTGATGCCCGCAAATGGCTTCTCATGAAGCAAACATGCCAAGTCATGTCTGTTTGCCACTTTTATCAACGTATCCATGACAAGCTGGTTGTGATCTGTAGCGATGTTTGTGGTAGTAAATATAGGTGCCATCTCGTGTTGAGCAGGAGCTACCTCGTTATGTTTAGTTTTAGAAGATATTCCAAGCTTCCAAAGCTCTTCATCAAACTCTTTCATGAATGAAGATATCCTCTCTTTGATAGAACCGAAATAATGGTCATCCAGCTCTTGTCCTTTAGGTGGAAGCGCTCCAAATAATGTTCTTCCTGAAAAGATAAGATCCTTTCTTTCCTGATAAAGTCTTTTATCAAGCAGGAAGTATTCCTGCTCAGGTCCAACAGTAGAAGTAACTTTTTTAGTATCATTGTCTCCGAAGAGCCTTAAAATTCTTACAGCTTGCTTAGATACTGCTTCCATAGATCTAAGTAGGGGCGTCTTTTTATCAAGCGCCTCTCCTGAGTAAGAACAAAAAGCTGTAGGAATATAAAGTGTTCCGTCTTTTACAAATGCAGGTGATGTAGCATCCCATGCAGTATATCCTCTGGCTTCGAACGTCGCTCTAAGTCCGCCATTTGGAAATGAAGATGCATCCGGTTCCCCTTGAATCAATTGCTTGCCCGAAAACTCCATTATTACTCTTCCGTCCCCGGTAGGCTCGATGAACGAATCGTGCTTTTCTGCCGTTCTTCCTGTCATAGGCTGGAACCAATGTGTGTAATGGGTAGCTTCTTTCTCAACTGCCCAGTCTTTCATTGCGCTAGCTACGACTTCTGCTACCTCCGGCGTCAATTCTTCTCCTAAGTCAAGTGTCTTTTTAAGCTTTTTGAAAGTGTCTTTAGGCAGCCTCTCCTTCATTACCGCTTCACTAAAAACATTTGTGCCAAAAATCTGTGATGTTCTTTCCATATTATCTTTTCCTCCTTAACTTATTGCGAGCATTGCTCTTATCTTGTGCTATATAATTTTATTGATCCTGATTTAAGTATCAATAATTAAGTCTCTAATTAAATAAAAAAAAGCGTACTCAAATAGCTTTGAGAACGCCGTTGTTCAAAAAGAATATGTTATTGTAATTACAGGCTCCATTGCCTACTGAACTATGTATGCAAAAATTATAGCATACGAGTACAGCTTTTGCAAGGGCATTTCTTAATTTTCTTGATGCTTTTGTGCACAAAGCATAAACATGGGAGTTGATTTGTATCTGATTTTTTCTTTTTCTTCCCACACCTTATCACCGATATTTTCATCTACCTTAAGTACGCTCATTCCGCAACTTTCCAAGGCGCCCATATCCCAATCCGGTCTTTGAACTTTTGATAAAGGAAGATTATAGGCAATTTTTTCCATGTTGACGCCAATGGTCCTGCTTGGACAATCATCAGGATACAGTCTGTCGGCTTCCTGCTGACACTTTCTGTATTCTTCTTTAAGCTTTTCATCAAAAAGATACAAATACCAGTTGGCGTCGTAATAAAGTATCCTCCCGTCATTTGCTAGAACTCTGCTCCACTCCTTTAGGGCGGCTCGAGGGCTTTCCAGATTCCAAACTACATTTCTCGATACGACAAGATCGAACTCTTCATCCACAAAAGGCAGCTGGTGGGCATTTGCCTTATCAAACCTGACGTCAGCTCCATAAACCTTGGCGTTCTCTTTTGCTTTTTCCAGCATACCCTCTGTACAATCAACCGCCGTAACATCGTGACCCTCCAAAGCCAAATTTATGGCAAAGAAGCCCGGCCCTGTGCCTACATCCAGAATTTTCAGCTTATCCTTACGAGGTGCGTTTTCTAATATGATTTTTTTCCAGACATCTCGTTTGAAAGAATGTAGTTCTGCGATATTCTGCTTGGAATAACTGTCAGATCTTTTGTTCCAATAATCTTTAACATCTTTTAATACTCCTATGTCAGTGCTTTTTTTTATGCTCATCTTTCCACCTCTTTTGATTTTGTCGCCGATATCATAAACATGGGGTTGGTCATGTGCGTCAGCTTGTTTTATTAATTAAAAACAATAAAAAAAGGTTCGCTTAATAAAGCAAACCTTCATAGTTTATCGTTTTTTGATTTATCCTTCTTTGATTCAACTATCCCTCAAGTCTTCATGACTCAAATTATTTTCCAATTTGATTATATTGTTTAAGCTCTCTCAAGTCAACACAAACGCAAAGAACTTTGCTTTTTCAAGTTAAGAAAGTCTTATTTCCTTGCTTTTCCTGACATGTGATCGATTTTGATTTTATATACTTTTATTTTATCCTTGGCTTCTTTTATATACCCGATTCCCTTGTCTATTTTTTCTGGAGAATACTTCTCTACAAGTTTGATCATAATTTCCGTTTTTTCATTTTCATCAACCTGAGCTGCCCTACCGAAAACAACTATGCTTTCGTAGCTTCTGCTGAACCGATTTTCCACGACTGCAGTCTTACCGACAATGCTGAAGCACACTTTATCGTTATAGTCCAAATTATCAATTTTATGTCCCTCCAGCGCGGAGTGAAAGTAAATTTTATCATCTAAATAAATATAATTTAAGGCGATTGAGTATGGATACCCATCTTCCCCAGTCATTGCAAGAAAGCCGTACTCTGACTCATTAAGTAACTTTTTACATTCAGACAGCGGCATCTGCCTTTCTTTTTTTCTCATTTCTCTAAACATAATCCTCTCCTTCTGCTCCAAAACAAACTTAACCCCTTCTACTGCTTTGGATGCTTACTTCCACAAGATTTGAATGTTGGGGGTTGCCCTTGGCCAGGGGAGTAGGTTTGCTCGTAGTCAAAACATTTATAGACCCTGCCTTGTCACAGCTCTCTCCATCAGGTTTGTACCATGCACCTTGGGGCATCGCTACCACGCCTTGTATTATTTTATCTGTCACAAAGGCTTCTATATTGATTTTTCCTCTATCATTGTAAACCTCCACCATATCACCGTCGCAAATACCCCTTTTCTTTGCATCCACTATGCTAATCCACAGTCTTTGAGCCTCAAGTTTTGCCATTTTCTCGTTGCTTTCATGGGTCGAGTGAGTCCGTCTCTTGGTGTGCCATCCTATCAGTTGCAGCGGGTAAATGTCTTTTTTATCGTCACCTATCCCCTCGAATCCTTTAGTGTACTTAGGTATCGCCGGGATTTCATCAGGCTTGTTCATATCGTAAAGTCTCTTGGAAAATATCTCTATCTTGCCTGACGGCGTAGGAAATGGGCAATTGTCCGGATCTTCTATCTGTCTTGAAAATGCTATGAAGGTTTTATTATTCTTGTATTTATATCCTCCATTTTTTACAAATACATTAAATTGCGGAAGCTCTTTTTCTCTTTCTCTTAATTCTTCGTAGATATACTCAAGATAATCAGTCAAGCTTTTGCCTCCCATTGAGAACTTTTCTAAAAGCCCCAACTTTTTCGCCAAGTCACATAACCAGTCGTACTCGAACCTGGACTCATGCATAGGATCTATAGCTTTGTTGTTGTATAGGATAAAATCGCCATACATCCAGGGCCTGGTGATATTCTCGTTTTCAAACATTGATGTTCCCGGAAGGAGTATATCCGCAAACTTGGCACTCGGGGTCATAAAAAGATCTGAGCACAGGATGAATTCACAAAGGGATTCGTCTTTAAGTATTTTTATTGTTCTATTGATGTCTGAGTGTTGGTTCACTAAAATATTCCCTGCGAGATTTATAATCATTTTGATATCTGAATCGAGCTTTTCCACTCCTTTCAGTCCGTCGTCAGGGGCAGTCATCTTCGTGCCTCTAATGATTCCATCAGTCCACAAAAAAACTGGTATCTTTCCGGAATATGGGTTTTTGGCTTGAGGGAAGGCAGGTTTTTCGTGTCCTTCGATAGAACCTTTGCCTCCTGCCCAGCCTCCCGCCACCCCTACGTTTCCGGTCATGCAGGCGATCAGCGTGGAGCTTCTTGCTGCCTGTTCTCCGTTTGAATGCCTTTGTGGACCCCAGCCCTGTATAAAGGCTGCCGGCTTAGACGATGCGTATTCTATAGCAAGCAGCTCTATCTTTTTGGCATCGATTCCTGTAATAGCTTCCGCCCACAAGGGTGTTTTGGGTATGCCATCTTTCTTGCCTGTAATATAAGCTTCATAGCTCTCGCCGCTCTTAATGCCTTGTGGCATATGTTCCTCGTCAAAGCCTATGCAAAATTTGTTTAAAAACTCTTTGTCATGAAGCTCTTTTGTATATAAGACATAAGCCATGGCATCGATCAGGGCACTGTCAGTACCTGGTTTTATTCCTATCCATTCATCTGCAATCGATTTTGCAGTATCCGAAAACCTGGGATCTATCGCTATTATCTTGACCCCTGCTTTCTTCGCCTCTTTTAAATGCCATAGAAAGTCACCAAATCTAGTCTCTGCCGGATTGTGTCCAGACAGTATTATAAGTTTAGATTTTTTAAGTTCTGTGAGTGAATTTCCGGTAATCTCAGTACCATATGTATAGGGCGTAGCTATAGTGGTACATGCATCGGAGTAGGAGTTGTAGTAATCCAAAAAACCGCCATCTAATGCCAATAAATGCTTTACAAGGGCATAACCTCTCATCACCCCCATATTTCCTGTGGAGTAGTTTACATATCTTGACCCCATGCCGTATTTCTCTCTTATTCTAATCCATTCATCTGCAATGATTTTTATGGCATCATTCCAGGAAATCCTCTCGAATTTTCCTTCGCCTCTTTTCCCAACTCTTTTCATGGGGTATCTTAATCGTTTATCACTTAAAAAAGTTTCTGAATAATTAATGCCTCTTGGACAAGCTGTCAACGAAACCTCATCTCCCACCTCACATGGCTTTTCAGTTTCAATTTTAACTACTTGACCATTTTTGACACAAGCCTTGATAATGCATCTTCCTCCACAATTATTTGTACCTGAAGTTAGAACCCACTTTTCCATGTTTATATCTCCGATTCCGTTTTATATTTATCTGACCTCAACTTCTCCCCAGCGATACCTTTTGTTTTGCTGTAGTTTTTTCAAATCACAGGACAAACAGAGCCCGTTGTGGCAGCATATAGCACCACCGCATCTTTGACATTTCCATATTTCTTCTTGTCTCTTCAAAAAAGCATCCATTCCATTTTCTTTAATGTATTGAAGGTTTTCAATCATGCTCATATGATATTTAGTTCGATACCTTTTATCTAAAGCCTTTAGTCGTTTGCACGGGAATTTATCGCATTTATAGCAGAACCTCACCGCCCCTGTCCTTAAAAGCTCGCAGGAGTCACCCATATGCGTGCAGTTTTCACCTCTGGGTATGCAGCCCCGGCAGTATTTTCTATTGAATCCCTTCTTTTTAAGTTCCAACGTCATCGCCTGAAAGCTTATGCATAGCCTGCAGTTCATTCCACATGGCGCTATAAGGTCTTTTTTCATAATTCGATCCTCCTCTATAATGACCCGACTTCATCATATTTATGTCAACGCAGGTTTCGTTTTATCTCTAGATAGTGCCGTGTCCCTAAATCACTTGGCTCTCCTTTTTTACAAAACGAGAACGTTGCCAACTTGGGATTTACTCGCTCTACAACAATTTTCCCATCTTGCACCTTTGATTCCAAGATGTTCAGTGCCTCTATAAACCTTGTATCTTCTTTGGCTCTATCATAATAAGAAAGGACATATACATAATAAAACAGGTTGTATGTTTCAAAGGGATACTCCACTTGCATAAAAAGAGTTCCTATCCCGTAATGGCAAGGACCTATGGGCAGTCGAACAGTCCAGTGATCAAGCAGAAATCCCACTGCTTTATCTAAATCTGAATTTCGGTTAAGATGCCTTGTAAATCGAAATGCGTTTAAAGCTGTCAGAGTAGGACCCGGATTTGAATAATCGGTTTCGGGGCCTTTCCCGTAACTGAATTTTTTGCACCTCCATCCTCCATCGCTGTGTTGAATATCCATCAGGTGATTGAATGATTTTTCCAGCCTCTCGTCACCTGCATACCCTAAATTGCACAAGACGTTCAAAGCATTTATTGTGTGGCAAGGATATATCGCTCCCTTTGGGGAAAGTTTAAACCTTCCGTCTTCCCGCAGGCAGCTAAAAATAAGCTCCGCAACATCCAGCAGAATATCATCAGATGACTTAACTCCAAGCTCCCGGAGCAGCAAAGCGCTTGACAGAGTGGAAAACGTTCCGCCTTTTCCCAACCTTTTATCAGGGGTAGTCCAATAATCCCATCCGTTATGGTATCTCTTTGAAATTATTCCTTCGATGTCAGAATTATATTGGCGCTGAACAACCATCTTTTCTTGCCTCCAAACTCGACTTATTCGATTGGCCTTTTCCTTACTTCAAATATGGATCCTTCACGCCTATAACCCTGTTTTTCGTAGTATCCGTCCACATCCGACATAACATAAACTATCTTGTCTGGATAATCCAAGTAAATGCTCTCCATCAGCTTTCGCCCAATATTCTTGCCTCTGTGATTTCTGTCTACCAATAGATCGCAGACGTATATGTAGAACCCACAGTCATCTATGGATCTTGAATATCCACATAAAATACCCTCTTGGTATGCAACGTAAGTTATCGAAGCATTCAAAGCCTTTCTATACTTTTCTGCAACATCCTCCCCAGTATAACACTCCCACTCTTCACCCTCGCTAGCAATCAACCTCATCAATCTCTCTTCATCCTGCTCTTTTATATATTTTCTTATTTCCATTTAATCAGCTCCTTGGGCTTTTACAATCTTAGTGGTGAAAGTCATGGTCACAAAAACAGACCGCTATTTCTGATTATCAATTACTTAGTCTCACAACCACCAGCTCAGGTCTATTGTTGATGCGCATGGGAATTATGCTGCTACCCATTCCTCTACTGACTATCATTTTTGTTTTTCCATCTTTTATAATTCCTGAAGTGTATTTAGGCAGGTAACCCTGATTCGGAGCTATAACCCCTCCAATAAAAGGTATTCTGAATTGGCCTCCATGTGCATGACCTGCCAGAACCAAATCCAGTCCGGCTGAAACATACACTTGAAAAAGTTCCGGGCGATGAGATAAGAGTATAGAGTAAGAATCCTTATCATAAGAAATGCTTCTTATATCATTGGCAACGGTTTCACCCTCTCCCACATAAACAGATATGTCAGTAAAAGATGGATCTGCTACTCCCATCAAGGATATAATCTCGTCGTTATGAAAAATCTCTTCGATCTGCCCATCCATAATATGTGCTCCTGCAATTTCAAGCCTTTGCTTCAGCTCATCATAATCTTCAATTCGGGCTTCATGATTACCTGTTACATAATAAACCGGAGCTACCTTTGCCGCCTCTTTTATAAATATCATAGCCATATCTATATCGGTGCTTCTCGAATCCACAAGATCCCCGGTTACTGCAATTATATGGGGTTTGACTATAGCTATTTTAGATATCAGGTTTCGTTGTCCATATCCAAACTTCTGGTTATGCAAGTCGGATACATGGGCTATCGTGAAACCAGATAAATTATCACTTATTCTTGGGCTTTTTACCTTATAGGTCGTAATTTGTATAGCTCGATTGCTCCAGAAAACCCAGGCTAAAAAGGCTATTATTGCGATCAAATTGCCAATAATCCTTACATTGTTTTTCTTCTTTATTATCAATCCTGACCCTCCTTCACGAATTCTAAAACCACTATCATACAAATGCAATCCGTCAATCGCAATTATAGTTTTCCCAGTCATAATTTTTAAAATCCGCTTCAACGACAATATGCTCCTCTTCTTTGTTATCGAAGCGTTTACTGATGCTGATTCATTTATCCGATAAACAGTTTATATCCATAAAAATAATTGCTTAATCAAGTCAGCCTACAAACATACAAATTAACTCTCACACCTACGGTAACTGCTCTAACTTCTGAAATACAGTCATTCATCTCTGCTACGCATTTTCCCCTGCATTTTTGATGAAATGAAAGCAACCTCCACCTTCAATCCATTATACAATCTTGAGGTTCTTCATTTCTAAAACAAGGCAGTATTTGGCTAACACTAAAAATATGAACACATTATACAATTCAACAAATTATAATATTCTGCGTATTGGATTTGCTATACACACTAGTCATTGTGATATATTTTATCATCAATATTGATACTTTTCAGCCTTTCGGTAAACTTAGTGCTGTTATTTAGGATAAGAGCAAGCCAACGTCTCTAAATGCTAAATAAACATCTTAAGAAATTGCCAGTTGATAAGAACTGCAATTAAAGCAACCAATATACCGACTGTAACCAACAGCAATACTTTTTGAGCTTTTGAAAGCCCTAAAGCCTGCCATCTTCTCACTAATAGTATCAGCAGCAATGCAGTCGACGCCACCAAAGAATTGTTAAGTAAAATATGAATACGCATCTCGGAAAATGAACGGTAGTTGTTGTATAACATGCGCATTGCCAGTAGAGCATTGTTTATAATCAACCCTGTACCGCACAACATCATAAATGTGACAATCTTAGACGTCTCGTCATACTTAAACCCTCTCTTTTTTTGCCAAAGCCTCCTTACAAGCAGCGCTATAGGGGCAATAACAAAGTATGATGTGCTGATCACTGCAACAGCTAAAAAGGTCAGCAACCATGGCATTGTACGCCCTCCCGGCAAAGGCAAAAAGTCTCCCGACAATCGTTGCACTTTACCATTTGCTGCTTCAAAGTATATCGTCCTAAAATGATAATCGAATATTGCACCTTGTGACTCTGTACGCTCAAACACATAAGGCCTGGTTTGTACCAGTGTAGATGTTTGGCCAGCCATACTCAGCTGAATTTTATTTGGCTCCAACGCTTCGACTTTCAGCAAGTTAAGATAACCATAAATCTCTAAAAACCCATTATGCATCCTGCGAGCCGCTATATATGTACCTTCCACTTCTTTGACATCAGGCAGATCATCCCCGCCTACGGGCAAGCTTTTAATGCGTTTACCAATAAGCTCTTCAGTCAATCCCGAGGTAATATCCATTTCGCTATTTACATTAGTTAGTATTACCACTCCGAAGCGTTCCTCAGGCACTATATTAATTTGCGAAGAAAAGGCAGCGGTATTTCCCCCATGTCCAACACCCCTTTTTTCACCGTCCCACTCAATAAAACCGTAGGCGAATCCTGTGAGCTGAGGCCCCATGGCGTGGCTTTGTGAAAGCATACTATCCAATGTCGCCCTTTTATTAAACAATGGGCTCTTTTGTCCTCCTGCCGGCATTAATGCTATGGCAAACCGCGCCAGATCCTCAGCGGTCCCATTTACTGAGCCCACAGGATAAATGGGGATATAGCTCCAATGCCCTGGCACAAATACCCCATTTCCCTTTCTATAGTAGCCATTTGCTTTGCTTTCCAAGAGAATATCCCTGTCTTCGAGAGTTGGATGGGCAGAAGTTTGGTCCATGTCCAAAGTGAGGAATATTGTCTCCATAAGATATTGGTAAAAATCCTGCCCAATAATTTGCTCCGCTATGTATGCTGCCAGGCCCACGGCATAATTTGAATAAGCGCTTATTTTTCCGGGTCTATAAACTTGCATAGGTTGTGATTTTCTTAAAGTCTGCTCCATAGTTGGCCGATTTTTATTTGAATTTAGCAATACGACGTCAAATAAAAAATCTTCAAAGCCTGTGGTGTGGTTCATAATATTTATCATAGTAATAGGCTCATCATATTTTATTTTTTTCAGGAAATCTGCGGGCAAATAATCTCGTATGTCTGCTTGAAGATCGATTTTTCCTTCTTCTGAAAGTCGCATCATCGTGGTATAAACAAAGAGCTTGCTTACAGAGCCATATTCAAAGACTGTATCTCTTGGATCTACTAAGATTCCACTTTCTATATTGGCATAACCATACCCCTTGGAGAAGATGATTTCACCATCTTTGACTAGTACCACCGCTGCTCCTGGTGATGTTTTGCCAATATATTCAGACATGTAATCATCAATAAATTCCTCTAATTCTATAATGGGTATCCCTGAAGGTGTTTTCCCTCCATCATTTGCCAACGTGCTTTCAGACCAAGAAAAAATCAAAACAATACTTAAGAACAATACACAATATTTTCTTAACATCGATAATCGACCTCCCAAAAAGATCCAAAATATTCAGCTGTTTCTAATAACCGCACGCCATATTTTTTTAAATAAAGGTGCGTTTTGAAGCAGTATTCTCTCTTTCAGATAATTGACAATACGTACCAATCTTCATCACGCCAAGCTTATCTCGAATTCAATATCTGCCTCTGCGTCAAAAATAATTCCTATGCTTTGATTAGTTCTCACACTCTGCTCCGTAGCAAAGCATCCATGGTTATAAACAAATTGATTCCCTTCATACAAAAATATGAAAAAATTCTTGTGTTAAATTGTTAAAGTTAACTGAACTTTAGCCTTTCATCCATATATCAAAAAAACCTCGAATATGCACTCGCGGTTGCTAGTTACTTGCATAAATACTCTTAATGCAAATTATAAGATATCACCCCGTGTTTATCAATATAAACCCAGGTTATATTAAAAAGCCGACTCAGAACATTGAACTTGGAAGCCGGAGCCTGCCCAATCAGTCGTTTATATTAAAATCTCGCAAATACCCTTGGGTCAAAGACAAACATCTAAATTCGTCATCTGCACACACGCTTACAAAACAACGTAATTCCTGAGATTCCTCGCTTTTCTGGAAATGATGGATTTTGGTGGATTAGTTTTTCTAAAGTGCACTAGTAAAGCAGGTCCTCTGCAGTAAGCTTCTTATGATATAATGGAAATGGTAGATTAAGTCTAGATAAAAAAGGAGGCATAAGTATAAACTATGAAATATAAAATGATAGCAATAGACATGGATGGTACTTTGCTTGATAATAATCAATTAATTTCAGATGAAAACATTGAAGCTCTTCACGCTGCAAAAAACAATGGATATAAAATAGTTTTTGCCACCGGAAGAGTCCTAGAATCTGCCATGGCTTATTCTGCTGCAATAAATCTAGATAATGATTATGTCTGTTGCATGGGTGCTATAATGAAGTACTCCAATGTCATCAAAAAACATGCCATGAATAAGGATTTAATAATAAAGTACGCTGATTTATGCCAAGCGAATGGGGCAAATTATGGAATTGTAACTGACGATAATATTTATTATTTTAATAATGATCAATTTTATTATAACTATTATTCCGATAATAAAATGATAATGTACAAAAACATCTTATCAAAAAGTACTTTTAGTGATATCCATGAAATAGAAAACAAACTAGAATCTTCATCTGTACTGAAGATGGAGCTATACGAAACCGGAAATGATGTCCTATCAAAAATTTGGCCTAAACTAGACCATGATTTAATGTGCATAGTGCGGGCAAATTATTTGTGCATCGAAATCGTTAGCCCATATGCAAACAAAGGTTCAGGCCTTTCTCTTATAGCTAACCATTACGGTTTAGGGTGCGAAGAGATAATTGCAATAGGGGACAGCGATAATGATATTCCTATGTTTGAAGTCTCCGGCTTATCTGTTTCCATGGAAAATTCTCCTGACGATATAAAATCAATCACTCACTATACGACTGATTCAAACGACAATGCCGGTGTTGCTAAAATTTTAAAAAAACTAAAAATTATCTAAAAACGCTATACTGTCTCCATAGCGGTCTGCATCCAATCAAATTTCGCGAGCTCATTTCCATAGGCAGACTATGCATGAACTGCAAAGTTGTTGCAGAAATATATGCCCCATTTTAAATGGGGCTATTTCAGAATCAAGAACGAATGATTGTTACACCTTAAAAGTAGACCAACTTTCCAAGACGCCTCGACTTTATCTATATTGAAGATAGTCCATGAATTTCTTTACAGCCAATGATGCGGTCTTTTTATCTTTTAAAGCAAGTCCAATACTTCGGTAGGCTGGTACATCTAGTTCTTTAGCAATGATTCTGTATGGTATCCGTTTAAGTATTAGCTGAGGCAATATGCTGATTCCGAGTCCGCTTTCCACCATTGACATAATTGCATAATCATCCCAAGTCGTAAAATGAGCTCTAGGAATTAATCCGTTTCTCTCAAATATTTCAGAAATTTCAGCTTTCGCTCCTTTTTCCAGTAACATAAACGGATAATCACTAAGTGAGGACACCGGGAATTTGTCACACTCTACCAATGGATGGTTTTCTGGTAAAATTACAAGTAGTGCATCCTGTTCTAAAAATATCGTCTCCATGTCTGGGTGCGTTGGTAATCTTAGAAAGCCACAGTCAACACGACCTTCCTGAATCCACGCCTCAATTTCTGTATAGTCGCCAAGAAGTAATTCATAATCAATATTGGGATAGTCTTTTTGGAACTCCTTAATGATATTCGGAAGCCAATGGGTGGCTACACTGGAAAAAGTACCAATACGTATAAGTCCTGATTGCAGACCGTTCAATTCATCCACCTGCATATGTAACTTTTGATATTCTTCATATACGCTTTTTGCATAGGGCAAAATCTTAAGACCGTCTGAAGTCAATCGCACTCCTGTCCGGTTCCTCTCCAATAAAGAAATTTCCCATTCTTTTTCTAAATCATTAATCATTCGGCTTATACCAGATTGAGAATAAGATAATGCCTCAGCTGCTTTTGTGAAGCTACCGTATTCCACTGTTTTAATAAAGGCCATGTATTTTTGAATATTCATATCCATTTCGTACACCTCTTATATCTGTTTTTATCATTTATTCTATGCGATATATTTGCTTTTGTAATTCATGGACTTATGATACATTAAATATATGAATTTTTCAATATGGAGGTGTTTAGATGGTGAGACAAAATAATATCATAACATATTATTCGAAATATATGCTTGCACTGATGCTATTTGGGTCAAATGGCATCGTTGCAAGTCAAATATCACTCACAAGCTATGAAATTGTATTTTTACGTACATTAATAGGTAGTATATTGCTCCTTGTATTGTTCAAATCAGCCAACAATAAAATAGAAATGCCTAAAAATAAACAACACCTCTTCTATCTTGTTGTATCAGGATTTGCAATGGGAGTAAGCTGGATGTTCCTTTATGAAGCTTATCAGCAAATCGGTGTCAGTATCGCATCCCTTGCATATTATTGTGGCCCGGTAATTGTCATGGTTCTTTCCCCGTTACTGTTCAAGGAAAAGTTCACCCTGCCCAAAGTTGCAGGATTTGTTGCTATCCTTTTCGGGATTCTACTCATAAACATACAAGCGATTCACGATGGGAAGACAGCCTGGGGACTATTTTGTGGAGTTATGTCTGCCACCATGTATGCATTTATGGTGATCTTTAATAAAAAAGCCCATACCATAACAGGAATGAGAAATTCAATGTTTCAGCTAACTATCAGTTTTTTTACAGTAGCCATTTTTTTAGGCCTTCAGCAGGGTTTTGCCATCAACATCTCTCGAGGTGATTGGCTTCCGATATTCATACTAGGGTTCATCAATACCGGGATTGGATGTTACCTGTATTTTTCTTCAATTGGTAATTTGCCCGTACAAACGGTCGCTATCTTCGGCTACATAGAGCCTCTTTCGGCTGTTGCTTTTTCTGTATTGTTTTTAGGAGAAATACTGCAGCCAATCCAATTTCTTGGCTCATTATTGGTTATCGGTGGTGCAATATTTGCAGAAGGAATACTCAAACAAAAAAATCCAATTAACAATACTACGCAATATTAGACTCATCCGAATACTGGAGCAGGCTTTTTTATCGACAACCTACTTTCTCAACTCCCGACCCTTTCATAAAAGCATCTATTCTGCTCTTTACACCCCTGATGACAATTAACTCGCTCTATACGGGGTCTTGTACCCCTTGGACAAGTTTCCGCAGAGCAAAAAAATGTTTTCAGCTTTCATTTGTTAAGCCAAAATCACGGTAAGGCTTATATCAAGCCTTACCCAGCACAGGTCTTTATTTTCTTGGCATCGACACTACAGTCTTAATTTGGAACAATAGCATTAGATTGATGCCTGGACTATGTTTTATCTATTTTTCGTTCGCAAGAATAAGTCGCTAGTATTCTCAAGGATATTCCCGTCCTGGGAAACATATCCATCTTATAAAGATGGATGATGTGTATTGTAGTCATAGATAATTACTTTGCTTATGCTAACACGGCTCATTTTAACGTACATTTGTTTTCTTTCGTTTTTTTGCAATCCATGGGCCACATAGGAGGCGATCGACAGATCAAATGTCTTGTTTTCAAACGGCAGCGGCTTAAGTACATTCGCTTGAATGAATGTGATTGTTTTGTTCTTTGGTTATCTTAGGGAACCAGTCATGTTCAAGCTTTTTAGCTTTGCGTGGCTGGCTTACTCCTTTGTATTACATTTCCTTCCCCGTCTTGTCAGCCATCCTCAATGCAAGTCTGACTCCTAAGACTGTCAAAACAAGGGCACCGATTATTGCTCCAACATATGCGGCCAACTCATATCCTTCAATACCGGTATGTTCATAGATATCGAGACCACCTAAAAAAGTTCCACCCACAACTAAGCCAAGGTAACCACCAGCAAAAGCTCCAACCACGAAACCAATAAAACCACCGATGATACCCGGCAACAGTTTTCGTTTCATCGGTAACCAACTCCTTTTTATTAAATTATATCATATCATGTCGGGCTTCATAGCTTTTCAGCAGGAGTATTCTTTTTGCATTAATAGTGGTAAAAAGGGTTTTGCATTCATCTCCAGTGAAACCTAATCTTAAAAAGTTCTCAAATATCCAACCTACTCCCTCAACCACTACAGTTTCACAAAGCATTCACTCTGCTCTGCACATAAAAGTCTTATTTGTTTTTCTTGTTTTCATACATCATTTTGTCAGCCACATTTATCATTTCGTCAGGACTATTTTCATCAGTTAACTCGCATAGACCTACACTAATCGAAATCTCAATTTCATTATGATCAATCTTAAAAACCATTTTTTTCAATGAATTTGCAATTCTGTCAACGATTTTTTTTGCTTCTTCAACTGTTGTATTGGGGAAAATAATTACAAACTCATCACCACCATATCGACCGAACAAATCATTTTGACGAACCGTATCTTTGACAACAGATGCGAACATTTTAAGTGCAGAATCACCGCCTAAATGACCGTACATATCATTTATAGATTTAAACTTATCTATATCCATCATGGCTACTGATAATTTACTTCCGGTCCGCTTTGCGGATTCAAATTCATAGTCAAAAAGGCTCATCAAATACTGACGGCTAAAAATTTCTGTCAGACCGTCTTTTTGAGCCATTTCTTTTAACATCAATCCTTCTACTCTTTCGGTTACATCCAGACAACTTCCTATAAAACCTGTAAATTCGCCGTTCTCATCAATAGTCGGTACACCTATGTCATTAATCCATCTCCATTCACCGTCGTGACGAAGTAGTCGGTATTCCATTTCAAATCGGGTTCTTTTGCTAAAGTTTCCCAAATAAATTTTAACGCATCTCTCAAAGTCATCAGGATGTACTCCTTCTGACCATCCATCACCATATTCTTGTTCTAAAGTTCGTCCTGTAAAATCAAGCCATGTTTTATTAAAATAATAACACTTGGCATCAAGACCTGATCTCCATATCAAGTTAGGCGCTGACTCGACAATGACTTTGTACTCATTTAAGCTTAAAGACAAGAAAAACACCCCTTTCAGTCACTAAAATCTATATTAAGAAGTTGTTGAATCAGCCACGGTGTGTAAAAGAAAATCCCAGAGCCTATTTCTCGTAAAACTTCAGTTCCAGAGGCTAGGTGTTTAAGTGTCAAACGCGATTTTCTATGCACCTATATTATTTTACCATTCTTTGTCCTGCAACACCTGTCATCTCGATATTTCATGTATAGCAAGCGTCTCTTAATCATATTAGCTATTCTAGATCTAGCCATCTATTTCTAACTTGAGAAACACTTCCACCACCTGGGGATCAAAATGCTTGCCACTTTGTTCTCTAATGTATTCAAGAGTTTCTTCCTTGGACCAGGCCTTGGGATAAGGACGATCACTTGTCAGGGCATCGTAAACATCTATTACGGCAAAGATACGGGCCTCCAGGGGTATTCCCTCACCCTTAAGCCCCCGAAAGAAGTAATCAGGGACACTTCTCAACTTAAATCTGCTACAACTTAATATTCCCAACATTAAATTTTTCATTGCATCAATGCTATAAATATATAACAACTTCTTCAATAATATACATTCGTCTTGAGATAAGGTATTTGAAAATGATAGGAGCGTTCCCAAGGTAAGACACGTATAGCTTCTTGAACTGTTCTGTGAAAAATTCCAGTGCAGCACACTTACCCATGCCACACACCTCTATACCCCAGAGGATCTGACATGTCCAAGTTCATTCACGGTGTCGTCTGGTATTCCCAGTATTACAATTAAAAATACATAAGACGAGGCATTTATTCCGAGGCAGGTTCTTAAGAAGGGCAGTCTTTTATGATGTGTATAATCTGGCGGCATCAGCATGTATCCACAATAATTCTAATGATATTCCTGATTCCATGGATGCCGTGCATACCGGCCCTTATTTATCTTACGGCATCTGCCTTGGCAACCTGGTCTTCGTCTTGGCTGACCCGGATATTATCCTATATTTCGATTGACTCGTTTTTCCTTAAAATAACACAATCGACTCCCAGCTTTTTCACCTCATCATAAAAATACTTCTCATTAGCGGGATTTGCATTCTTTTTATGTAAACCAGCGCAGTTATAGTGGCAGGGAATAACGAGTCTTGGCTTAATAATTTCAGCAACTTCTAATGCTTCCTTTTCATCCATTGTGTTATGTACTCTTCCTCCACCTATTGGAATCATCAAAACATCTGGTGAGCTGATCGTCTTCCATTCATCTCTATGAATAAGAGTGTCTCCTAAATTGACGATCACTTTTTTATCCATCCGAATTTCAAATCCGATAGAACCCCATCCGATTCTTTTATTTGGACCAGGTTGCAAAGTTTTAGAAAATGGGCCTAACTTAATTTTTAATGGTCCATGAACGGTTTTGATTCCAGTTATTTCAATACCATCTACAATTAAAGTTTCAAAATGAGCAATGGTATAGAGGTTTTTTATTTCTGTAGTAAATGCGAGCCCTCTAGCTCTTGGTCCTAACAGCAAACGTTTAGCGTTTATTTCTTGTACCATTGTTTCATTGCAAATAACAGGTGCACCTGATTTCTCTGCTATCCTGTCTACATGCCAGTAATGATCAGGATCGCCATGTGTTACGAGAATATGAGTTATGGCAGCCCATTGCGATTGTGGGATTAGGCTCTTCAGCCATCCTTTAAAGAGATAAAAATCGCCACCAGGATCGATAAGTACTTTTTTGACGCCGGATTTAATTAAAAAAGTATTATATCCATAAAATGTTATTCTCATTTCCTCACACCTGTCATTTATATTGGAACAACTGTGCATAGCTTTATTGCGAGCCACTGTTTCTGATTAGGCCATCTTGCCTTTTAGCTCTATGATCTGTATTTGCTTCACTATCTCTTACTACTTTTTTAATTTTACTACATCGCTGCGGCGCGACTTCTCAATCTATACTGCCGTAAACAGAGGTTTTTCGCATTGTTACTACGACTAACTAACATTCAAATAAATAGCTCTAATGGTATTTAGGCTATACGCAATGTTTTATAACATCCAACCTGTCTTTTCAATCCTCCTAAAGACAGGCGCTATCTAGGCTGTCAACTCAACCGAGCACCTCCGGCAAAACAGTCTTGAGAAAAACTCAACGTCTGCAAACCTCTTGTTTATGGGCATTTACAGCTCTTCTGTTTATCCGCTCTCGACAGCAGTACAACCGTCTCAACGTGTTTGAGTTGATGGCATTGATGTCAGAAAGGGATTTTTGCCCCGTCGTATGGGGGAACATATCGACCGGTTTTTCGCTGTTTTTTGAGAAATGGTTGTATGGGGGAACTTGTCGAAGAAAAATTATCGCGTTCAAAACCCAAACTCTCTTGTTTATGGTTAATCGGGTATATGTCGATAATTTGAGATTAAATATGTCTAAGGTTAGTAATAAAAGATAAAATTGCTTTGTTAACTTCCTCTGGATTATCTTGATTTGTAATGTGATGGGCATTTTTGATCATAACAATCTCACTATTTGGAGTATTGGCATGCCATCTTTGGTGCATTTTTTTAACCGCACCAAATTCACGGTCCCCATATATAATAAGCATGGGTTGCTTAAGGAGCTCGGGTATTCCTGTAACCCAATCCCTTATCATCTCTTTGAATAAGTGACCTAATGTTTTCTTTCCAATATGATAAACTCCTTCTTCTAAGTATACCAATGTATGAGGGGTAATTGTTTTATGTTTGGCAAAAGATTTTGCCAATCGCTTTTCAGACTGAATCTTTGTTGCGATTACGAAAAAAGGTTTTAGGATATTAAGGAATGCCGATCTTTTTGGGTATAATGATTGGCCGCTAATTTGAATCATAGCTACTACTCTTGCCGGATGTTTAGAGGCTGCGTGTTGGGACACGAAACTGCCAAAGGATAGGCCCACTAGTATTGCTTTATCTATTTTTAGATCATCTAAAAGCTCCATAAGAAAATCTGCTGCAGTTGCAGAAAGATGTAACCTATCATCGATTGCTGATGATTTGCCATGATAGGGCATATCCCATATAATTACTCGATATTTATCCTTCAATGCCTCTATCTGTTCCTTGAAAGTCCTATGATCCATTGTTACTCCATGGTTGAAAACTATCGCTGGAGCATTCTCTGGTCCATGAACCTCATAATAAATTTTACCTAACTTATTCTCATAATACAAAGTAATACCTCCTCGAATTCTACAAGGGTTCCCGGAATAATTTCTCTTATTGGTTTAGTATTAACTGCCTCACAAAAAAACGATTTTCTCTATACATAAAGGCACTTAATGAAGCTCCTAGTCTATCTAATACACCGTGCCAGTGATCATTATTTTTCTTCATTAATAATTACGTATAATCTAATCATCATTAGATGATGATTTAATTAATTCCTTTCTCCCAGGTTCTCTGGGTGTCTATTTCCATCTTTGATATATTTATAAAAGCATTGTGGATCTGTATTTCATATTTTACAGCTTTGACTGTTCGGAGGTGACTCAGACCACAGCTTTTCGTCTATTACTGTTAATCAGTTTGTTAACGCTTGACGTTTGTATTTACGTGATTACACAGCCGAATTCTCTGTGGAAGACAGCAGTGCTAAATTTATCAAATTAGGAGGTATTTCTCTATGTCAATGTACTTTGAAGGATTTTACCATGCTTATTCCTTAAAGTCATTAACACGTTTACGAGATAAATTAATTCGTCAGCGTTCTTTTTATCTTGTAAAGATAACTAATGTCCTTGATCATACTTTTCCTGAATTCAAGCCGTTCTTTCATGAGCGATTATCAAAGACTGCTCTTTGCTCTTCATCTTTTTAATGCGTAAACGAGCTAAAATATTTTTTTATCCAGAATATAATCGTCTCTTTTCATTAAAACTAATGTGAGGATAAATAATGGTAAGAACAGAAAAAAGTATCGACGATTAGCCAAGTTGCATATGAACTTAGTGACCAGATATTTGCCAAAAATGGCACTGTCCATTTCATGTGAAGCCAAAATAAAAGTCCTGGTATTAAAAATAGAAGCAATGCATTAATCATGCTTATGCGCTTGATTGAGTTTTCCATCGACAACACCTGCATAAGCACTAGGGACGGTTCCTATTGCTTTCTAAATTTCAATATGTTGATTTCAACTTCAGGTGAATAAGATGCCAAGATTAGCCATAAAAGTTAGTTCACAAGCTGTTACCATATTATACAGTGCAAAGCGTCAGGAACCGTCCCCTGTGCTTTTCATTCTTGAGTCAAGAGCCCGTTTTGTATGTGTAGGTTTGGAATAAAACTTGATATTCGCCAGTGGTAGCCACCACCGATTTGTTTTGGGAAAATATACTCTCTTTTTACTCCCTTTTCTTGAGTTAAGACTTTAGCTCCGGTTATTGCTAGCAGTAGCAGCAAGGAGGCCAGAGCATAATAACGAAGGCTCCAATCAATTATAGGCAAGACGTCAATGTATTCCATAGAAGCATCGGAACGAAATAGATTGTTATGCCCTTTACGCCCAAGCTCACTTAGATTCTTTTCCACCCCGACTGCATATATTGATTTCCACTTTCTTTTTCTCGAATATTCGCTGTCCATTCATATGTGGTAGGCCATTTCTTAAATATTTTAGCTACTGTGTACAGAAATAGAAGTGAAAACTTACTATAGCATGGTTTCCACCCACTTGAAGGTATAATTATGACCTTTGTTTCACCATTCTTTTTCTCAATGGTATAGTGTCCAACTATGAGTCCTGTGGAAGGATGCCCTTCAATCTTAAATCTTCCCTTCAATATAATATTTTCATCTAAAGTTTTAATATCAGGAAAAGCCTTATTAAAAAGTAATGTAACAGGGTAAGTTTTATTATTTCGGGTAATACTTTTTATAGCAGGTTGATTATTATTCCACTCCATTTCAAAATCATATTCTCCACAACTTATCTGCTTTTGTTGGAGTTTCACTTCTAAAGGTTTTAATTCAGCATCAGTAGCAGGGTTAAGGGTGACGATTAGCGGGTTTGGGCTGTAGCGTGAATAAAGCAACTTTGCTCCATCTATTGGTAAAGGCAATTCATCAGGTTTATGCTCTTTGCCAGCTATGCTTATCTCAACTTCAGTATGCTTTTTTCGCACAAAATAAAAATCATGTAAAAGTACCAAAGGCAGTGCTGAAGGGTTTTCGGCTACATCACCCATAGGAGCAAGCAACCCAAAGGGCTTGCGTCTTTTAGGATTATTTTCTTTGATTTTAATTATTACAACTCTATCACTAATGTCTTTAAATCGATAATATACCTGTGCTCCAAAATCATTGACTTCATAAGATGCTTCAGAAAATTCCTCTTCAACCATATTGACCAATCCCTTGCCAACGTTGTCATATCCTCTTGGGTCGGGGTTTAAGCTTGACTGATGATAGACATCTACCTTACCATCCGTCCTCCACCCGATGACTAAATGGCCTTTTCCGTTTTTATCATCATTGAATACTTGAGGCTCAAAAGCAACATAAACTGTATCTGGATCTTTTTCAAAATTCACCAGTAATAACCGTTCCATTGGATCGATATTAATCTCAAAAGGGTTAATTATATAATCTGTTTTCTGTCTCACAACCTCACTCCTTGGAATAGATTTTTAGTTCTATTGTGCCATAATTTGATGTAGTTTATTGGCTAAAGTGTTGTTTTTAGCATATTGTCACACTCGGATAAATTATATCGTTCTATCAATATGCTCGAACCATAATTCATAGCATGAGGTAAGATTTTCTGACCATTTTCAACAGGTGTCCTTTAGCGGGACAGAATAAATGTAGCAATAATAGTAAGACCCACCATCACAATGTTACTAATACTGTGCATCATCATCGGATAATACATACTCTTAGATTTTTCATAACAATCGCCATAAAAGAGTCCCAGTACGGTTGCCATGACTACTTGGAACGGATTATAAACAACTGCGAAGGGTGCAAAAGAAAAGCTCATGTGTGCCAATCCAAAAATAACTGCAGCAATGATATTGGCTGCACTGGCTTTTCCATTAAACCCTCGATTCTTTATGACAATTCCCAGCATTGTAATCGCAAACGCTCTAAAGATAAGTTCCTCTGACGGGCCTGATAATAAAAGCTGAAAACTTAGTTGCCCTATGATATTGCTCGCCGTTAAGGGATAGGGGAATTGTTGAAATGAGCTGGTAAGAATCGTCAATAAATGTGACACAAATGAGCCTGCGCAGAAAATAACTGTAAAGGATAAAACATATTTCTTGCCGACTTCTTTGTTGCCCCAGCCAAAACCATATTCAAGCGGCTTAAAAATATTTAAAACTACAATAAAAATGACAAAAATCAGGGCTTGAAACATATGTCTTACTGATATCCAGGCATATGCGCCGTCCGGATCAGTTGCTTGATAATCAAACAAGTTTGCAATCATGCCAGATAACCTAGGAACGCCTAAAAGAATCAAGCTTAGAAATAAAACCCATAAAATACTTTTTAATACTTTGTTCATCACATGTTCCTCCAGTCCACTTTTATCATTTGGACGTTAAATCATTTAAAGGCATTAGTTGCTAATGACTGCGATATTGGTCAGCTTAACATATCGATATTAAAAGACTTCATTTTTTATATCTAACCAACACTACTTCTCTCTATTTTTCTTCCATCTGAAGTATAAAAACAATGCCAAAAAACCCCCTGCAATCGCACTCGCATATTCCATTTTTTCACTGACCTCCTTTGTTGCAGATTAAATATATTCAATCCGTGCTTTTTTCACAAACTCTTTGTCTTGTGCTGAAAGAAGAGTTCAAGTAATACTTGCCACCTATTTCCCCTTATGAGCTCCACAAATCGATTTTGCCATTCTCTAAGATCGCCTTATTTTGCCTCATTAGTAGGCCATCAGCTTTTCTTATTGAAAGAATTAGTGATAGTTATCTCCTTAAAAGCATTAGGGACGGTTCCTATTGCTTTCTTAATTTCAATATGTTGATTTCAACTTCAGGTGAATAAGATGCCAAGATCAGCCATAAAAGTTAGTTCACAAGCTGTTGCCATATTATATAGTACAAAGCGTCAGGAACCGTCCCCTGTGCTTTTAATTCACAACTTCATAATAATATATATATTACTGTTCCCACCGATTATACTTCATGGTATTTATAGATATAATGCAATTACAGGCTGTTGCAGGCCCGGTTTTCGTGCTAGAGCTGGTGCTGATCACTTTGCCACATGCGAAGTATTACCCCATACGAGCCAAGCAATGACTCCTCATCTGGTCGGTCACGGTGCGGTCTCAGGATTTACGTAGAAGTCATCAACTGACGACGTGTAATCAAAGTTTAGGTAATGCCGCCTCTGGAACACCTTGAGATTGGGTGCTCCGTCCGGAAGCAGCATCATCCCGCCGCTTGTCCGTTCATGCTCGGGAAGGAATACTCTCTGGTCGTACAGCGAGTCGAAATGGAAGAGATACGTACCCACAAACAGCAGATATCGAGTCTTACTAAGCCAGCCGATCGGCCCATCAGCAGACAGGACCTCAACGGATCTCGGCTCTTGGGCCAAAGCCTCTCTGAGCTCAATCGCACTGAGGGGAACACCATCGGCGCTGAATACGTAACCAAGTTGAGGGTCAGTCACCACCCATTTCTCGAGTCCTTCAAGCCAGACCTCGGCTACCACGTGACCTGCAGACGAACGGGCTGTGTCTGCCCACCTAGTCTTAAGAGCCACTACCCGTGCCGGCATACCCATGGCCTGTGCCGCACCTACCATGACCACGCTGTACTCCACACACCGAAATTTGGCCCCGTCGGCGGCCTCACTGAGAATCTTCAACGGGTTTGTCGACGAAGGGATGTTGGAGCCCGAGTGGCTCCACCTACTATTGACCCACCCCGCCAGAACCACAACCCGGTCAAACTCATCCTCGATGCCTCCGGTCACATCATCTATGCCATACTCGGCCCGTAACTGAGCGGGACCCGGATCTTCCGGGCTATGATACAGAAACGGACTCGGCTCCCCGGCCGATGCTACCCACTGAACACGTGGGACAACTAAGTAGGGACCGACGGTCAAGATGAGAACCAATGACAGCGTCACGACGCCTCCCAACACTCTCCAGCCACAGAAATATCCCGCCAACAGCAGGAGAACACCTATCGCGATGTAGATGTTAATACTTCCGAAATAGCTGATCCCGAACAGAAAGAGCAGAGTACATCCCACAACTGCTACCACCGGAAGTCCAAACCGAACTGCCGGGTGTCTCTCAAGCTTTTCAATCATTTTCTTCATCGAGTCTGATCACCTCACAAAAGATAAGAATTTGCTTTACGCTAGAGAACCTTTCCCCCATTTCGATTGATAAAGGAAACCTTTCCTTCTTATTCTTAAATCACCTTGTTATCAAGTGACACTGCAATAATACCGCAGTTAATAACCAAATAGCGGCGATAATAGTCCAGTTTTGACTAAATCCCTCATGTTTCTTGCCAATCAACCTAAACTACAATCATTGATTCAAGTCTGTTTTTGAACTGTATTGGCCTTAATCACTAAAAGAGAAAATAGCTGACTAAGAATCCAAATAACAAGCTATAAATAACCATTTCATACCAATTCCTCCCGTATTATTTCTCATAATCCATCTTCTTATGACTATAATACTTTTGCTTCAACACTCATTGCTTTCCTTTATCGATAATATACAAAACACTATTTTTTCGACTCTTCTTTTAATGCCTTCACTTCTTTTTTTAGTTCATCTATCTCTTTTTTTAATGAACCTACCTGAGCAAGAGCTGATAGTGCAAAAACAAAAGCAATTGGCGCCAACAATCCTACATATTGCATTATGTCGTTCCTCCTTCCATAATTTTTGTTACTTCTTTTTAAATATATATACTATTAAAAGAAGATCTATTTTATTAGTTCTAAGAATTTTTTGGATTCAAGAACAATTAAATCTGCATTTTCATAATGAACATAATGGCTAGCTTCAAGCTTCTGATACTTTCCAGTGCTGATATGTGATAAATATCCTGTTAAAGCTTCACCCCATCCTGGTGCTACAGACTCTTGATCACCGGATATGAAAAAGTACATGGGTATATCCAAAGGAGTTTCTTTGTCTTTTACTGTTTGTGCATTTTCTTTTAAGAATTTTATTTCTCTTAACATATCCTTTGTAACGGAACTTTTTAAAAATACTGCCATATACTGCAACTTGTCTTCTTCCGTTAAATCACTTGATTTCATAAGCGGAAATTTTTCTTCTACATCAGATTCCGTCATAAACCTGGATAAACCTATTCTTGATATAAAATACATGGAGTATAACTGTGTTTTCTGCGCCATAGGCAGAATATCAATCGCTTCAGGAGTACATGGATCTAATCCTATGATGGCTTTTACTTCATCCGGGTATTTTTGTGCCCAGTATATCGCCTCCAGCCCAGACATAGAATGAGGAAAAAGTACAAAAGGAGCTTTCTCTCTAGAAAATTCGAGTGCTTTCCGTGTTTCCTCAAGTATAGTATCTATGTCCCTTGAACTATTTGAGGCATCACTCCATCCATAACCAGATTTCTCTACTACAGCGATTCTGTATTCATCTTTCATCCTCATCCAAATAGGTTTAAAATCTATAGTTGGATTACTGGTACCGTGCCCAGCCATAAAGATAAGTGTGATCTCCCCTTCACCTTCAGCGTATACATGCATCTTTTTGTTGTTTACTTCAACAATATTTCCTGGTGGTGGGTAATCCTTAGCTTCTTTTTTCAATCGATTATTGTGATTAATCATAAGTGCGAAAACACAAACGACAGCTGCCACGAATATTATAATGAATATAACTCCTATTGTTGTAAACACTTAATTTTCCTCCTCACAACTCCATCTTCTGCTTAATCAGGTGGATAATAATCGATATTTGCCTTTCTCCCTTGGCTACATAGGTCTCTTACATTAAGTGTATATTCCTTACCATCTTTAATAAAGCGACTGCCACATTGTCTAAATTGGAAACTTACCCCTCTATTTATACACTGTTCCCTAATAGACAAAACCCAATTATAGTTAAGTGGTCTTGCATTTCTATCTGATTCTCCACCAACTACTACCAACTCAACATTATCCAAATATTTTTCTATATTTATTTCTTCAATAAGAGGCTGACAAATAACATTTCTATGTTTTATTGGTAGATTAACAAATACTCCCAGTCTGTAATCTACCCTATGTTGATTCTCCACAGTGCAGCCAACAGTTACATTTTCGTATCCATCATTCCAGTCCTTTGGAATACACTGTAAGAACCTTTCGATTCTCTTCGTTAGAAAAATAAAATTCAAATCAGAGCGTTTTTTTATCATTTTCCAACATTCTTCTCTCCATCCATCAGCTTCTTCAATAAGAAAATCAGTAGAAAAGCATAAGTAGACTGTTTGACCTGATTTTATCTTATATTCACCTTTTTTATTCTTTGCAATAGGTGTGTTAAAATCAACGGTTTTTACAATAACATTTGTATCTACTCCTCTTTTAGCATCACCTTTATGAATATAGCAGTATTTACATCCTTCGCTATATTTATGACAGCCACGCCAGGGACTCCACATTGCCACAATAGCATCACCTAAAATCTCGATTTATCATAATCATAGGGTTTACTACTTCCTACAACTACATCTTCAATTTTTTCTAGAATAAGCCAATCATCCATATTGCGTTGATGCTCAAAATCAAGAGAATTTATTTGACTCATATTCTCAAACTCGACCAAACACGTGCATTTTTTATTCCAACGTTCCTGCTGACTTTTAGATAAGTTTAATTTACCTTGATTATCAGATAAAATCCTTTGTCTTTCCTCTTCTGATAATTTAGTGTAATTCTGAACTGATTTCACTGTTGCAGTTGCTGAAATTTTTGCTGTGCCTTTTTTCATAAAGTAAAGTCTCTCCCCCTCATGAACTCTACTATGAGGGATCTTTCTAGCCGCTGCTGCCCTAATAACCATTGTTTTAGAGCCGTCTAGTATTTTTTCTAACACCTTTTCTTTATCATCACAATAAACTAAATGTATCATATCTAACCCTCCTTATCGGTTTTACGAATCAGAAAAGCACCTTCACGTCTGAATCCCTTTTTTGCTCGAATGACACTTACTATAAATTCTCTTCCTCTTTATTGACCAAGTTAAGATTTAGAATACTTTCCATCACCATAATCATGGATAGTGTTGCCTCGTTCAAAGCTTCTCGGTCAGAATCCTGTAAGTCTCTAAGATATTCTACATATTTCTCTAAAAGATGTTCTTGTGCATTGTTAAAAAGCTTTTGACCTTTTTCGCTAAGGCTCAAAAGAATTCGTCGCCTATCTTTTGGGTCTGAAACTCTACATACCACTCCATCTTCAACCATAGACTGTATCAGAACAGATACATTGGAAGATGAAGCCATCATCTTATAGGACAGCTGCTTTAGGCTTTGATTAGGTTCGATGTTTAACTCAAACATTGCAGTGATTTCTTCCCTTTCTATTCCGGTTTTTGTTAAAATCTCTGGTAACCATTTCAAAGTAGTTCTCCTTGAGAAAATTGTTAATGCATCTGTCATAGTATTAAGTCTTTCTGCTTCCAGTCTGAAATCTTCTTTATTTGTTGGATTTATATTCATTCAGAAAAACCCCCTAAGTTTACGCTTATAAAATATATTTATTATATTTTATAAGTATTATAAACGGAAACATTTTCTTTGTCAATTATATTCGAATTTGGCAATGTTGTACTCAAAAGGTTTTTATGAAATTAGATTATAAATAATTCATCAAAAACAAAACATTCTAGAAAGAAATATTACTCAAAATAGACTTTCTGAGTTTTTAATATTTATATTAGTAGGATAGAGCGCGGTGTTAGTAAAGAGAACTTAGAAATGCTATATGGCATCTCGATCATACTTGATGTTCCTATTGCCCAACTTACATTTTGGGTGTATTTCAAGATTCCAGCATCTACCTCAACACTGAAATAGCTGAACTTATGGAAACATGTACTCCTAAAAAAACTTAAAAGCACTAGGGACGGTTCCTAGTGCTTTCTAAATTTCAATATGTTGATTTAAACTTCAGGTGAATAAGATGCCAAGATTAGCCAGAAAAGTTAGTTCCACAAGCTGTTACCATATTATATAGTACAAAGCGTCAGGAACCGTCCCCTGTGCTTTCCCTTGACATAGTCTTACCCCTTTCAAAATAGAAAGCTGTCTTCTGCTACTTTTCAGCTATTACAAGCATTTCATAATCCTCTGTTGCAAGCTTATCCTCCCTCGGATAAGCACCATCTATGCTCAGAGAATCGATTTTTTTGAAACCTGATAATCAAGCTGTAACCAATTGATTTCACTTGGCATATAGTACCTTTCATTTAACTTGACAGCCTCAATGGAATCCCAAAGCATAAATATCTCATACATACCAATAGTGCACGGTCACTGCATTAATTCCGGGTCAAAACCGTCCACCGGTCCCCGGTAAGGGTCCCCCCGCTCTGGATTATGCAGTTTTTTCATGTATGTAACTGCCATTCTCGGACAAAAACTGTAACAGCGCAGACACATGATGCAACTGCCAAGTGTAGAAACTGTGTTGCCATCAAGGATTAGGTTGCTCACTGGGCAAAGCTTCACACAGTATCCACAAAAATTACACTTTTTTATTTCCACATTGATATCATTTCTTAATCGCCCGAAAAAATAACGGAAAGGCCCTCGCTGTATATACCCGGAGCATGCCGAAACAGCACTAAAACCTCTCAGAAAAGGCTTTTCACTCACTATCTTTAGCACAAGCCTTTTAATTCTCCGATCTGCTCTTTTCAGAATCTTATTAATACGCCTTTTATCATTAGTGTATGGTAGTCTGATTGCCGAAACAGAAACATTGTTAGGCATTGCAAAGTGTTCTGCCCATTTTATTCTAAATTTATTTGAGAGAAATTCTGCACTCACCCGCGCCCCGTCACCTGACCACAGCCACTGAGTGCAATAGACAAAAGCATCTTTTCCACTAGGAGCAAGGTCCTTCATGAAGTCTTTCATGATTTCCGGTACATCAGAGCCGTATATGGGGTACCCAAAACCTACCGTGCCACATCCTGCTATCAACCTATCCGAAAGCTCTGTATCCACCTGCTCAATAGAAAAAAAAGTGACATCAGCACCCATACCCTTCAGGTACTCTGTCAACCTGCCTGTTGCCCACCAGGTATTGCCGGTTCCCGAGAAGTAAAAGATTACAATCTTTTTCAGTAGAATCATCTCCTCCTAATTTTCATTTCTGGTAGAACAGTTGCTTGTATCAATATTATACATAATCTAGCAACAATAAGAAAATGTTTCTTTTAGCAACTTCAAGCGCTAAGGAGCTAATTGCGTGAGTATGAAAACTTAAAAATGAGTTGCTACATTACTCATCTTATGTCATATAGCCAATTCTTTCATTCCTACCCGCCTCGTATAATAGTTTTATCAAGCTAATCTAAAGCGTTTCCAATTGAAGACATAGGCGAAAGGAGCTCATACATTTTCCAGCTAATTACATTTTTGTCTCAGATGGATAGGCTACACTTAATTGGACAACTTTTCTAAGGTCATTGGTGCTGATGAAGGAAGCGATAAGCTGAGAAAGCTATGTGATTCTTTCCGTAAATACCTAACTAGAGTCAAATCGCCTCTTGCTTTAACTTATTTCGCTTGCTGCAGATTCTTCTAGGTAATTCCCTGTTGCTCCGCACCCTTGTAAATCTATATGTCACTTTCAAAACACTAATTCCGCTCTTTTTCTCAGATCAAATATTCACATCTATTCTGTCTACTCAACCCCACAGTTATCTAAACTGTCTACTCAACCCTCTCGCATCAAGGCCATTATAATGCCACCCAAAAACGAAGTCTCCGGACATTGGACCCTCCGACGATACAGCCGCGGATTGGTTCAATTTCCGGAAATCCTTTATTTTCAATCACTTTCTGCCTATCTATTACTTCTTTCTTGGCATCAAGACAGCACACTCCACATGAAATTCTTAGGCTATTTTACACTTCTCCGAAAATTCATTAAAAAAGCTGTGTTTATGGTGGTTTGGCGTCTATCCTGTTCTCTCACAATATTATTTTCAATTAGGCTATTTTATATTTTCACTTCGTTGAACTGTATTTTTTGTTTTTTCGCTGATTTCCTTCTTCGCCTTTTGTAACATTACTTCGGTGCTGTTATTCAATCTGCACCGCTTGAAACGTGTCCTTAGAGATTATCGCCGGATTGTTGACTTCAGCCAAATAGCATGCGCTATGCTTGCCGTTATCCAACAACCGTACATTGCCCATATATTTTTCATTACTGAGAATTACGTCAATTGTTCTCTTAGGCCATGTAGCCTTTCCAGTAGGGGACTTGATCCCCAGGCGTTCCAGTTCTTTCACAACACCTAAAACACTCTTACCCTGAAGATAGAGGTTAAATATCATGTGGACATTTTTCGCCTCTTTCTCATCAATAGCCAGATTACCATTTTCATCATTGTAATATCCGTAACATTTTCTGTTATATAGCTTTGAAGTGCCTTGTGCGGCACGCTGTTTGATACCAAACTTAATATTATCACTGCGTGATTCATTCTCTGCCTGAGCTATTGACTCAATTATTGAAATCATAAGGTCGTTATCTGTATCAGCTGTATCAAGTACTTCCTGTTCAAATATAACACGAACGCCGAGAATCCTTAGCTGGTTCAGTGCTTCAAGAATTTCCACCGTGTCTCGCCCAAATCTGCTGATGCTTTTGGTTAGGATAATTTCTATATCACGTGACTTACAATCCTGCAACATGCGCGAAAACTCTTTACGAGAGGAACCCGTCTTGCTTGAAGCAATATCAATATACAGATCTACTAATAACCATTTAGGATTAGCTGCTGTTAATCTCGTTAACGCCGAGACTTGAGCGGTAAGGCTTTTTAGTTGGTCAGCACTGTTTGTACTAACGCGGCAGTAAATTCCTACTCGCTTTTCACGCTTTTTAGGCAATGGTGGTATGAAATGAATTGTTTTATTATCAGCCATAACAATACCTCCATGATTACAGGTTCATTGAAAAATTGGAATTGCAGCGTAACTCTATTTCTTTTTAGTCTCGATTAATATACTGGATACAATGGCATAAATTATCGTCACAGCTATTACTGCTGACACTATGTAATAAATCCATCCGCTATCCAAAAGCACTTCAATCGCACTTAATAAAAAAATGATACTAATCAAGAAAAATACTATTGCCGATTGTCGATAATGTGGCTTTTTATCCATACTGTTTCGTTCTTTTTTTGATGCATAAATATAGGCATTATTAAACAAAAATCCTTTTTCTTTAAAAGAGAAAAAACTTAAAACAAATGCTACCATTGATACTATAAAAAGAATTACCGTTTCTTTCATTTAAATATCACACCTCCGTCAAATTCAAATTTAGCTTGTAATAAAAATGTTTACAGCCGTTATGAACTTTTCGACACCTTGCCCGATAATGTCTTTCAAAACTTTCTGATCCTCAAAATCCGGCACAGAAATCAAAGTACTTTCTATAATGGCATCCCGATTATTCTCGTCATGAAATACTGTAATTTCATCAAAGGTTTTACCGCAAAATACAGAATCGTATCGCTTGGATATTTCTCTGTTTCGAGCGGAAAGCCATACCTCAAAGCATCCTTTTTCGTGCAGGTAGACTATGGCGATCTTAAGCCCCTTATCCTTTAATGGTTTTGTGCTTAATGAAAAATACGACATGTCCATATAGCCCTGGTATATGCTACTTGTTTCGTAATGCGGATATTTCTTAATAAAATCAGCTCGCAATTTACCAATGAACTCAAGTATTCCCTTATATGCAACCTGCATTTCTCCCTGCTGTAAATTACAAGTGTAATCGCTTATAAGCTGATTCAGAGTTTTCATACATATCCTCCTCGGTAAATTCAATTTGACGAACTGTTAAATCTCTCTATTAACATAGTTTATTCACCATTATGGGCTAATAAACATATAAACATATTCCAGTCTTGTTGGTTAGCCTATTACATAACCATTTAATAAACTTAACCTAAAAGAATCAATAACATCCAATCTGACAATACAACCCCCGCAAAATCAAAAAACATCTAAATCTACCACTCGCAAGGGCTTATACATTTATTTTCTTGTAAGCAGACAGACCGTCTCCGCAGTGGTCTGCACCCAATCAAACTTCGCTGCGCTTGTTTTCTCGGGCAGACTGTGCATGAACAGCACATGTGCTTCTACGTCGTTTCACTTCCGTACAAGCAGTGTGACTGTTTCAACATGCATACTGTGGGGAAAATTATCTATGGGCTGCACCTTTTCAATCTTGTATTCACCAGAAAGGATCTTAAGGTCCCTAGCCAATGTGGATGGATTGCATGAGACATACACTATTTTAGCCGGCAGGGTCTTTTTTATCACCTCTAGAAGCTTTTCGTCACAACCTTTTCGTGGTGGATCCAAAACGTATACTTCTGCTCTTTTTCCCTCATCCAAAAGCTCATATATTTTTTCTTCTGCTTTTCCTTGAATGAACAGGGCATTATCAACTTTGTTTAGTTTGGAATTTATTTGGGCATCCTCAATTGCATCCCTGATAATTTCTATTCCATAGACTTCCTTGGCGGCCTTTGCCAGAAAAAGACCTATCGTGCCCATGCCGCAATAGAGGTCAAATACAGTTTCAGTTCCTTTTAATGCAGAATATTCAGCCACCTTGTCATATATCACCTTGGTCATTTCAGAGTTTATCTGAAAAAAAGAAAGCGGGGATATCTCAAACGCTACATTTCCTATTGCATCAGTTAATTTTTCTTTTCCATAAACTAATTTATTTTCGTATCCCATCACCCGGTTGCTTCGACCCTTGTTTATGTTTATATAGATGCTTTTTACGTCGGGAATATTTTGCATAATAAATTCTGCAATTTTCTTGTCATTCTCCAGATTGTCGGCGTTAATGACGAGAATTATCATGATTTCGCCGTTCAAACCCGAAATCCTTTCAACTATTCCTTTTAATACTCCTTTACCGGTATTTTCATCATAAACAGATAAGCCAAATTTAGTAATAACTGCGTTTAAAACTTTTAGTGTCTCTGCTCCGTCGTCCTTCTGTATCAGACATTTTTCCAGCGGAATAATGTGATGTGATCTTTTTTTGTAAAACCCTATTTTTTTCGAGACAGATACTTTATATTGCGCCTTGTTCCTATAACCGTAAGGCTCTTCCATGCCGATGGTTTCAAAAATCCTAATATCACTCTCATCGAATCCTCCTATCCTAGTCATTGCATCTAATACGATTTTTTTCTTCAGCTCTAATTGTTTTGTATAATTTAAGTTTTGAATCTGGCATCCTCCGCATTCATCAAAGTACAAGCAAGGCGGTTCTACTCGCTCTTTGCTTGATTTATGAAACATTTCCAACTCTCCGATTGCGTAAGTCTTCTTTATTGTTTTAAGTCTCGCTTTTATATAATCTCCCGGGAGACACCCATCAACAAATACAGCATAACCGTCAATTTTCCCTATTCCTTCACCTGTTGAAGTCAAGTCTTCGATATTTAAATTTACTATCTGGTTTTTCTTGTAGCTCCCTTTATTCATCTAAATTCCAACTTTCATATATTCTTTTCATCTATTAATAATTATATATGATAGGTGCTCCTTTTTCACCAACCTTTGAAAATTACATTTTTTATCTAGAACATTAAGCACAGATGAGTTCGTTATCAATTTCACAACACTTCAAAAATAAATGCTCAAAATAAATTTATTTTTTTTATTTTGAGTCTCAAGCTGTTTTGAGATTATTTTTTCTCTTGTATTGCTCAGTATATTCAATATCCTGCATTTTGTATTTAGTATATGTCATTATATGTTAAATGAAACCGTTTCTAATTTTATTTATTTCTATATATAGAATATTATTACTGTTTTTAATTGTATCTTATTATATATTATATTTTTTATGTTTAATTATTTTTTTTATGTATTTATATTTTATTTTTATATTTATTTATACATATATGTATATTATGTTTTTTTATTGCTTCTTTACATTTTTATTATCCTTATATATAATAACCACAAACATAAAATTTTAGATAATAATTTAACGAGGTGATCAAATGCCCAAGGTATTAAAAGCAGATGGCATGAACAAATGTATCGGATGTTTTACCTGTATGTTGGCCTGCGCCGGTGTAAACCATCAAAATCATTCAATAGCAAAGAGCGCGATCAAGGTCAAAACCAAAGGAGGTCTTCAAAGCAAGTTCAAAGCTATAGTGTGTCTTGCATGTGACGGCGACCCTGCATGTTATCAGGCATGTCCCACGGGCGCTTTGGAAAAGCGCAAAGGCGGAGGCGTGCTTCTAAAAAAAGACAAATGTATCGGATGTAAGAAATGTGTTACCAGTTGCATTGTAGGCGCCGTCAATTTTGACGAGGACAAAAAACTGCCTATTATTTGCAAGCATTGCGGAGTATGTACAAGATTCTGTCCTCACGACTGTTTGAGAATGGAGGAAAAAGAAAATGTTTTATGAAAAATATATTAAAGTCTTATATGTAGACTTAAACAACGAAAAAATCGAAATAGCCCACAGACACGATCTATACGAGTACCTTGGCGGAGTTGGCGTTGCGTCAAAGCTTCTTGAAGAAAATATCAAGCCGGATTTAGATCCACTTGATCCTGCTCAGCCTATCGTATTTGCCATCGGAGGAGCTACCAGCGTTTTCCCCGTAATTACAAAAACTGTCGCAATGTTCATCTCTCCATTAACCGGTGAGCTGGGAGAAAGTTACGCAGGAGGCAGACTCGCCTTGACACTAATGATGGCGGGTTACGATGCTGTCGTAATTACAGGAAAATCAAAACGTCCTTCTTATCTTTCTATCAGCAGAAACAACATCGAAATCAAGGATGCTCGTGCTTTTTGGGGAATCAATTCTGATGAAGTCGGCGGACTCATAAGAGAAAGAGAAGGCGGCAGCGGAAAAAGAAGCATCATCAGAATCGGTCAAGCAGGCGAGAATCTTGTCAGCTATGCAAGTGTATGTGTAGATACTTACAGACATTTTGGCCGTCTGGGACTCGGAGCCGTTATGGGAAGCAAGTATCTCAAAGCAATTTCAGTAATAGGCGATAGAGACATGCCTGTTGAAAATTTCAAAGAATACTTTAAAGTATACCAAGATATATATAAGAAAGTCACAGCAACGGAAATCATGGCAAAATACCATGATGCGGGTACACCTATAAATGTTGAGCCACTTAATGCTGCAGGTGGACTTCCTACTCTAAACTTAAAGCAAAACTCTTTTGAACATGCATCAGATATATCAGGAGAGGCTTTTGCTAAAAACAATCTCGTAAGAAAGATGGCATGCACCGGATGCCCCGTAGGATGCATCCACATAGGCCAGTTCAGAAGAGAGTTTGACAAAGGCCACGAGTACGAAGCCGTAAGCGTGGGCTATGACTACGAGCTCATATTCTCACTAGGCACTTTCCTCGGAATTAAGACATCAGACGAAATACTGGAAATAATCGATGTAGTGGAACAGTACGGTCTTGATGCTATGTCGGTGGGCGTAATTCTTGGATGGGCAACCGAAGCTTTGGAAAAGGGGTTGGTATCCCTTGAAGAAACACTGGTTCCATTGGCTTTTGGCAATGCTCAAGGCTACATGGACGCAATCAAAAACATTGCTTGGAGAAAAAATGAATTCTACATCTTGCTGGGACAGGGCGCAGACAAGGCCTCTGATATATACGGGGGCAAGGATTTTGCAATGACATTTGCAAAGAACGAAATGTCCGGTTACCATACAGGTTATGGAATAATACTAGGTTCAGTTGTGGGCGCAAGACACTCACACCTTTGCAACGGCGGGTACTCACTTGATCAATCCATGAAGGAATTCGACAAGGAAAAGCTGGTTGAAGACATTTTTGCCGAAGAAAAAGAGCGTTGCATGTTAAACTCTTTGGTCATTTGCCTGTTTGCCAGAAAGGTCTACGATAGGGAAACGATATTAGCTGCATTGAATTCAATAGGCCGTGAAATTACAAATGAAGAATTAACCGAGCTAGGCGAAAAAATTTATGCTACCAAGCTTAGAATTAAGAAAATGCTCGGCTTCGACCAATCTGCTGTTAAACTGCCGAAGCGATTATTCGAAACGCCAAGTCTATATGGCGAGCTAGACGAGGACATCGCTTACGAGCTTATCGATATGTACGTAGAAAAAACCAAGTCTTTGATTTGAGGTAAAATAAATGCCAATAGAAGTTAAAATCGAGCTGGTCGGCTGGTTAAAAAGATACTCTCCAGAGGAAAATCCGGTGATTATTGAACTGCTGTTTCCAGAAACGGTAGACAAGGTTTTTATTAAAGCCGGCATACCGACGGAAGAAATCGGAATTATGAAAGCTGGAGAAAACAGGTTGAGTCCGAATCATCTCATATCAGAGAATATCTACATAGTTGCTTACCCTACGATACTTGGTGGCTAAAAAAAGGTTCTGCACAGTTTTTAGTGCAGAACCTTTTTATTTGTGAAACTTTATTTTTTACACGGAGATACTGCTATAATTTTTTAACTTTCAATTCACTGCTTTCGTTATCTCTGTATACTCCATAATACTCTCCGTCTAAATATACTACTGATACTTTGTTGTCTTTTACATTTGTCATATGATCTTGAGATAATCCATCCAAGTGTGTAAGAAGCGTTCCCGCAGAAGACTTTCCTCCTACGACGGTGCTTACTCCGTTGTTAGAAACGCTAGTCACACTAGATCCGCCTATCCCTGTTGTATTTATAAAACCAGCCGTACCTCCACTTACTGCTACCTCTGATGTCTTAAATGTACTATCTTTGTACAATGCAACAAGCTTCCCATTTGAATAGGCTAAATCGTATGTTGCATAGATATTAGTACCGTAGTTGCTTATGCTGCCGGTTCCTAAATTAGAATGGATCATAATATAATAAGTATTGTCTGTGCCAGCAAACCATCTCCATATATTTTGCCTGTGGGCAATTATAAAATAGTCTCCGTTTTCATTAACAGCAATGGAAGAACCTCCGCTAAAGTAATCAGCTCCCCAGGATCCTGAACTTGAGTAATCTCTATAACCTCTAAATATCATAGTTCTACTAAATGTACCCTCTGATAACTTGGCATACATTATGTCAGGATGTGGATAATCATCACTTGTTCCTCTGCTATCTGTGTATGTAATATGTGGACTTAAATCGCCATCAACGGCTAAATCTACTTTTGAGCATACGCCGGCTCCGCCTATATTCAAAGATTCTATGTATGTTTTTTCAGACCAGCTGTTTCCATCAAACTTGGTATAGGCAATTTTGCCATCAGTCACATACGCTACATGGACATTGTCAGACGCATCTACTTCTACGGATCCTTCCGTTCCTGATCCTATTGCAACCTCTTGTTGCCAGCTACTATTTTTATCCGACTTGCTATAATAAACATTTCCATCTGATTTTAAAAATAACACGCCTATAAAATCACTGCCTGCAGCTGCATCTAACAAAACTCCATTAGGACTGGGTTTTATCCAATTTGCATAAAGAATAATGTCTGATGCAGGAATTGTATCCATATTAAAATCCCACTTGTTTTCAAGCAGCTCATCTTTGTACCAACCCTCAAATACATGACCTTCATTAGTTGGATCATCTGGTTTGAGCAATAATCCTCCAAATACCCCACTAACAGTTTCCACTAAACTTCCTGATCCTGTTTCAAAGCTTATTTGATATTCATTTCTGTCGTAATAAAGCTTGAGAAACAGGCTTCCGTCCCCTTCTACATTGCCGCTTTGAACCGTGCCTTCTATATCCTTGTCAAATGT